>JANPIJ010000410.1:0-16923 GCA_031424955.1 Ferruginibacter sp.
ATTTTGCAACGCGGCAAGGCGGTGCCCGTTTGGGGTAAAGCAAATCCGGGAGAAACTGTAACTGTTTCTTTTGGTCGCCAGGCAAAAAGCATTGTTGCAGATGGCAATGGAAACTGGCAAACTAAGTTGGGTGCCATGAACACATCTGCTTCCCCCACTGACCTGGTAGTTCGTGCAGGAAATACCATTACGTATAAAAATGTTTTAGTGGGGGATGTTTGGCTCTGTACCGGCCAGAGTAATATGGAATACACATTTGACCGGAAGATAAAAAAATATGCCGCTCCAAAAAGAGGCGCTGATCTTGCAGCAGAAGAGTTAAACAAGTTAAAGCCTGATCCAATCCGGTACTTGTATGTGGAAAAAACATTGAATAAAACCCCTTTATTGCCCACAAAAGGGTGGACCACCGGCAATGATACATTGGTAAGATATGCATCCGCCATCGGCTATTTTTTTGCAAAAGAAATTTATGAAAAAACCAAAGTGCCCATTGGAATCATCTCCTCAAGTTGGGGCGGCACAAGAATAGAACAGTGGACGCCGGAATGGGCCTGGGAAAAATCTCCTGTGTTTAAAGATTATGTCACCTCCGCCGGTTTTAAAATTGACGGCATGCACCCCGGCCAGATGTATAAGGGGTTGATTGAACCACTGGTTCCCTTTGCAGTAAAAGGGGTATTATGGTACCAGGGCGAATCCAATTGTATGGTTGAAGATCACCAAACCTATCCTGCCAAGTTTGAATTGTTTGTAAATACCTTCCGGGATTTATTTCAAGATGCGCAACTGCCTTTTTATTATGTACAAATTTCTCCTTACCTGTATTCATCCCGTAAGGATCCTAAAAAGCACAGTCCAACGCTGTTGCCTTTATTTTGGGAGGCACAAACCCAGTCACTCTCCTTGCCTCATACAGGTATGGTAGTTACCACCGACCTGGTTGATAACCTCTCTGATATTCATCCTTCGTATAAATGGGAAGTAGGCCATCGGTTGGCATTGGTGGCATTGGCTAAAACTTATCATCTGCGGTCACTGGAGTATTCAGGGCCGGTTTGGCAATCAGCAAAAATTAAAAAGAAAAATATCCTCCTGCAATTTAAACATACTGGTACAGGTCTTACGGCCAGCAATGATCAACCACTCAGTTGGTTCACCATTGCAGGTGAAGATGGAATATTTTTACCGGCTGAGGCCTTCATCAAAGGAAAAGAAATCATCGTTTATTCCCCGCAGGTAGAAAAGCCGAAATACGTTCGCTTTGCCTGGAATGAAACGGCTCAGCCAAATTTTATTAATAAGGAAGGCCTGCCTGCGCTACCCTTCAGAACCGATCATTTAAAAACAGATTAAACCAAATAATGATGAAGCATATTATTTTATATACTGCCTTACTGTTGACCTGGAGCATGTGTGCCACAGCCCAGGAAAAAAAACTGGATTGGGTAAGTAAAGTGGGCGCTACTGATTTTCCTTCCGGGAAGAAAATATATAAGGTGAAGGCAGTAAGTGATACAACAAAAGTGATTACCAAAGCCATACAGAAAGCCATTGATGACTGCGCATCCAAAGGTGGGGGAATTGTACAGTTTGCACCCGGTGTGTATGTTACGGGAGCAATATTTATAAAATCCGGTGTACAATTGATCATTGATAAAGGAGTGCTGATACTTGGTTCACAAAATTTTGATGATTACCCTGATATTGATACCCGGGTAGCGGGTATTGAAATGAAATGGCCGGCCGCACTGATCAATATCATTGATGCAAAAAATGCGGCGCTTACCGGGGAAGGGATAGTAAATTCAAGGGGCAAATTTTGCTGGGACAAATATTGGGAAACCCGCAAGGAATATGATGCAAAAGGATTGCGCTGGATAGTGGATTATGATGTAAAAAGGGTGAGAACCGTATTGGTACAAAATTCATCTGAGATTACTTTAAAAGGACTAACGTTTAAGAATGCAGGCTTTTGGACAGTGCAGTTATTGTATTCGCATCATCTGACAGTGGATGGCTTAATCATCAAAAATAATGAAGATGGCAGCGGCCCAAGTACAGATGGTATTGATGTGGATTCTTCAGCCTGGGTGATGATCATGAATTGTGATATCGATTGTAATGATGATAATTTTTGTTTGAAGGCCGGGCGTGATTGGGACGGGCTTCGGGTAAACAGGCCAACAGAATACGTGGTGATAAAAAATTGTTTGGCCCGAAGGGGTGCTGGGTTGATAACTTTGGGAAGTGAAACTTCCGGCGGCATACGGCATGTGCTGGCAACCGACCTGGTTGCAAAAAATACGGATAACGGGTTGCGCATCAAATCTGCTGTAACAAGAGGCGGTACCATCGAAGATATTTATTTTCAAAACTCATTTTTAGATTCTGTAAAGAATATTTTCCAGTTCAATTTAAACTGGTTTCCTGCTTATAGCTACTCCACATTGCCTGCCGGATATACCAATGAAAATATCCCGGCCCATTGGAAATCGATGTTGCAAAAGGTAGAGCCTGCTGAAAGAGGGATTCCACATGCGAAGGATTTTTATATCAGTAATATTAAAGCCATCAACGGCGACAATGCATTTGTAGCAAATGGCCTTTCTCAATCATTGATCAGCAATTTTATTTTTAGTGATTGCATTATATCCGCAGAAAAAATGGGCGAGCTGGAATTTACAAAAGACTGGAAATTTATAAACCTGGTTTACAGTTCAGTTAAAAAAGCTGCGGGCAGTAAAAAAGAGGGAGAGGAGATGAATGAAAGGATGAAGAATTAGGGGATAACACGAATTTAAAAAACGAATTGCACGAATTGTAAGGCACGAATTACACGAATTAAGAAACAAACAGATAATCTCTTTAATTATGAAATCATTCAAAATAGTGCTGTTGTTTGCAGCAGTCATTTCTTTGTCCTTTACTTTTTTCAAACACAAACCGGTATTGTATATCATCGGTGATTCCACGGTGAAAAATGGTGATGGTAAAGGCGAAAATAAACTCCAGGGATGGGGGAGTTTTATTGCTCCTTTTTTTGATACTACCAAAATTGAAATACAGAATCATGCCATTGGAGGCAGAAGCAGCCGCACATTTATTACAGAAGGACGTTGGGATAAAATATTGAAGACACTTCAAAAAGGAGATTTTGTAATCATGCAGTTTGGGCACAATGATAGCGGTCCGCTGGATGATACCGCAAGAGCCAGGGGAACCATCAAGGGAATTGGAGAGGATAGTGTAGAAATATATAATCCCATCCGGAAGCAAAAGGAAGTGGTGTATTCATATGGCTGGTACATGCGCAAGTTTATCAACGATGCCAAAGCCAAAGGTGCTGTTCCCATCATCTGTTCTCCCATTCCCCGCAACGACTGGAAGGAAGGAAAGATATTACGAAGCAATGAAAGCTACACCGTATGGGCAAAACAGGTAGCAATTGGTACGGAGACTGATTTCATTGACCTGAATAATTTACTGGGCAATGCATACGAGCAACAGGGAAAGGAAAAGACCAGTGCATTTTTTCCGCTGGAACATACCCACACCAACAAAGAAGGCGCTGTGTTTAATGCGGGTATTGTGGTGCAGGAAATAAAAAATTTAAAAAAGTGTAAGTTGAAAAAATATTTGTTGTAGTGATATCCTAACCGGTCAAACGGAGACCGTCAGACCGGTTACCATGTCCGACGGTCCCCGTCTGACATGGTAACGAAAGACTGCATCAAATAGCGATAAAATATTGTTCTTATAACTCGCAACATGTCAGACGGAGACCGTCAGACATGTTGCAAAAGCCAACCAATATGTTTCAAATTAGAAAGTACCTTGTATTTATTTTACTAACCGTTTCATTTTTTAACCTTTCTGCCCAACTCATCAACAGAAAACAGTTAGTAGAACGACATACTATCACCAATATCAAATTTGATTCCCTTTCGTCTTTATCAGTAGGCAATGGCCGTTTTGCATTTACAGCAGATATAACCGGCCTGCAATCTTTCCCGGATGCGTATGCGAAGGGAGTGCCCCTGGGTACACAAAGCGAATGGGGCTGGCACAGTTTTCCGAATACGAAGCAATTTCCATTCGCCGATGCTTTAAAAACCTACCATTTGAATGGAAGGGACGTGCAATATGCCGTGCAATCGAACAGCCCCATACAGAATAAAAATGCAGCAGATTATTACCGGCAAAACCTGCACCGCCTGCAATTAGGCAATATCGGGTTGGAGATTATCAAAAAGGATGGCAGCCTTTACAGGTTGGAAGACGTTCAAAACATTCGCCAAACCCTCAACATGTGGACTGGTGAAATTCATTCAACATTTACGGTTGAAAATATTCCCGTAGAGGTAATAACTTTTGCTCACCAGCAGCAGCATGCAATTGCTGTAAAAATAAGTTCTCCCCTGATCAAAGAGAAAAGATTGTCGGTGCGCCTGCGCCTCCCTTATCCTACCGGCAACTGGGCCGATGTGGGTAATAACTGGAGCAATGAAGATAAACACCAGTCAGTAGTAGTTTTCAAAAATAGTGGCGGTTTTCATATACAGCATATGTTGGATACCAACAGCTATTTTATCCATACACAATGGAACGGAATTGCTGCCATGACAGAAAAGGCGCCTCATTATTTTACCATTACTCCATCGGCTTCAAATAGCTTTGAAATAACAGTTCGTTTTGATGAAACAAAAAATAACACACCAGTACATGGTTTTGCATTAATAGAAAAAAACAACCTGCAACAATGGGCCGCCTTCTGGAAATCCGGTGCTGCGGTGGATTTTTCAGGAAGTACAGATACAAGGGCTGCTGAACTGGAAAGAAGAATTGTACTGTCTCAATACCTTACCAAAATACAGTGTGCAGGAAATAATCCACCACAGGAAACAGGGTTAACCTATAATAGCTGGTATGGAAAACCGCATATTGAAATGCATTGGTGGCATGCCATTCATTTTGCTTTATGGGGAAGAATTGATTTGCTGGAAAAGAGCATGGACTGGTACAAAAGAGTAGCGCCAACAGCAAAGGGGATTGCTCAACGGCAGGGGTATGAGGGTGTGCGCTGGCAAAAGATGACGGACAATGATGGGAGGGAAGTACCGTCTTCTATTGGTGCTTTTTTAATATGGCAGCAGCCGCATTTTATTTATTTTACTGAGCTGGTGTACCGGCAGAAAACTAACCTGCAAACGTTGAATAATTACAAAGACCTGGTATTTGCCACGGCAGATTTTATGGCATCCTTTGCACGATACGATGCTGCAAAAGGAAAGTATATTTTGGGTAAGGGAGTAATTGCAGCGCAGGAAAGATTTAAAGCGGAGGAAACCTTTAACCCAACCTACGAATTGGTGTATTGGCATTGGGCGCTTAATACTGCACAGCAATGGCGGGAAAGACTGCATTTGCCGAGGAATAAAAAATGGGATGCCGTACTAAAAGACCTTTCACCATTGCCGGTACAGGATGATAAATATTTGTTTACCGAAAGTGCCACGGATTCATATACCAACCCCGAATTTAAAACGGATCATCCATCAGTATTTGGTGCTTTGGGCATGTTGCCAAAAACAAGCATGCTGAATACAACCATCATGCAGCATACTTTCGATTGGATATGGGATAACTGGAGTTGGAAAAATACCTGGGGTTGGGACTTTCCCATGACCGCCATGACTGCAACACGCCTGGGCCTTCCCGAAAAAGCAATCGATGCCTTACTGATGCCCATTACCACCAATACGTATTTGCCCAATGGCCATAATTACCAGGATGGAAGGCTGACTATTTATTTACCTGGCAATGGCGGATTGCTGGCTGCAGTAGCCATGATGTGTGCAGGTTATGACGGGAGTAAAATGAATAACCCCGGTATTCCAAAAGACGGTAAGTGGAAAGTGAAATGGGAAGGGCTGAAGCGAATGCCTTGATTGATCGCAGCGAATTTATTTTCCATGATAGCAGACTCATTGGCGCAAGCGTCCGCTTGTGCCGGTAGCGTTGAAGCCTGCCTGGTAGATATAAAATTCGCATACATCCTTCCATACAACAATGCAATTATTCATAATGCCTCCTATATTCCAACGGCGTTTTCTTCGTAATGGATTTAAAATGCCGGTTGAAATTAGAGAAGTTATTAAAACCACTTTCATAGCAAATCGTTGCTACGGTTTTATTGGTTTCTGCCAGTAATTTCCCTGCATGTCCAATCCTTATTTCGAGCAAGAATTTGGAGAATGTTTTTTTTATTCTTGATTTAAAATACCGGCAAAAAGAATGCGGGCTGATGTTGGCCACTTTAGCGATTTCGGGTAGCGTGATTTCCCTGGAGAAGTTATCGAGAATGTATTGATAAATGGTATTTAAGCGGTCTGTTTCTGAAGGACTGAATGTGTATTGCAATCCCTTGCTGCAGGCCGTTTTGGTATGTCTTGACCGGGCGATGGTTTGTAAAATCTGTAACAGTAATATAATACGGTCGCTGTTGGCTGCCGTAAGTAATTGCCGCATTAAAACGCTGATTGTTTTGCGGGTGCTATTCATGATCCGGATGCCTTGCTGTGCCTTTGTCAGCAGTTTATCAATCTCTTTATTTTCGGGAAGGCTAAAAAATGATGTGCCAAAGCAATCCGGCATAAAATGGATCACAATCGCTT
Source organism: Ferruginibacter sp. (assembly GCA_031424955.1). Taxonomy (GTDB): domain Bacteria; phylum Bacteroidota; class Bacteroidia; order Chitinophagales; family Chitinophagaceae; genus Ferruginibacter. The sequence continues at coordinate 6,678 of JANPIJ010000410.1, forward strand.
CTACTTTTTCCGATGCATTTTTTTGCAGGTATTTTTTGTCGCTGTGCCAAAGGTGTGGCAGGTTGGCGCCCAGTAAAATAAGGTCATCCGGTTTAAAATGATGGATATCGTCGCCAATAAACTGCTTGCCTGATCCTTTGATGATGTGCACCAGTTCCAACTCCTGGTGATAATGCCATTTGTCGTAAAACTGGGGCACTGAATCATAGCGCACATTGAAGGAATGATCAGGCTGTAAAGGTATTTTTAGTAAATGCGGATTCATTTTATAAATGATCTATTGGTAGTATGTTGTACCAAAACTACCATTAATTTGTATATAGTTGTTAAGATAGTACAAAAACCTGTTAAGCAGATTCCATCCCTTTCCGGATATTAATTTTACTTTCGTAACACAATAAACGCTGTTGAACTACTGCGTTCTAAAATTAAATTCCCAGATGAAAGTAGGATTGTTTGTTCCCTGTTATATCGACCAGTTTTACCCGCAGGTAGCGGTAGCCACTTTGGAATTATTGGAAAAGCTGGGTTGCCAGGTGGTGTTCCCGCTTAACCAAACCTGTTGCGGCCAACCAATGGCCAATAGCGGCTTTGCTAATTTAGACGCCGGTTGTGATAAAAATTTTGTTGCCAATTTCGGTGAAGTGGACTATATCGTTTCACCCTCCGGCAGTTGTGTATTGCATGTGAAGGAGCATCTGCATGATACCGATGAAAACAAAGCCAGTCATATCCGCCATAATATTTATGAGTTAACCGAATTTATTGTGGATGTATTGAAAACAGAAAATATCCCGGCTGTCTTTCCGCATAGAGTGGGCATACATGTAAGTTGTCATGGCCAGCGTGGATTACACCTTTCTTCCATGAGCGAACTGGTGGCACCTTCTTTTTCAAAGCCAGAACATTTACTGGGGATGGTAAAAGGCCTGCAATTGAGCAAGGCCAAAAGGGTAGATGAATGTTGCGGATTTGGGGGAACCTTTTGTGTGTTTGAAGAAGCTGTTTCCGTAAAAATGGGTAAGGACCGGATTGCGGAGCATGAAGTGAACGAGGTGGAATATATTACCGGTGTAGATGTAAGTTGCTTAATGCATATGGAAGGTATACTAAAAAGAAATGGAAGTAAGGTGAAGACGATTCATATTGCTGAGATATTGAATGCTATATAGACGCTCTTTGTATTGGAGTATTTTCATTGAACCATACCATGTGATTCCAGGCATAGCGTGGGGAAAGATCCCCAATGGTATTTTGTTGAACCGAGCGTGGCAACGATGTTGAGTTACGGGATATTGCTTGTCCAAAAAAAATCTTTACGAAATCCCGATTTTTTCGGGAATGCCATGTAAAACAAATGTTGGTAACCAAAAATGTATTTTAAATTCAGACCACTCTTTAGTTCAAAAAAATAATTAAATGAAAGATCACGCAACATTATCGGCGCAGTTTATTGCAGATGAACCAAGAACGGACTGGCATGATGAAACGCTTTGGTTTGTAAGGGAGAAGAGGGATAAGGCGGTTAAACAAATACCGGAGTGGGAGCAATTAAGAGAACTGGCTTCACAGATAAAAGATCATACGCTTTCCAACCTGGATAATTATTTAACGGCATTTGAAAAAAATGCGCAGGCCAATGGAGTAAAAGTGCATTGGGCAGCGGATGGTGCCGAGCACAATGCCATCATTTTACAAATCATCCGCGACAACAACGTACAACGAGTGGTGAAGAGCAAATCGATGCTGACGGAGGAATGTCATTTGAATGATTATTTAATTGAGCAGGGAATTGAGGTAGTGGATACTGATTTGGGAGAGCGGATTGTACAATTCCGAAACGAACCACCCAGCCATATTGTATTGCCTGCTATCCATCTGAAGAAGCAGGACGTAAGTGAAACCTTTCATGAGCATCTAGGCACAGAAAAAGGCAATAACGATCCACAATATCTTACCGAGGCTGCCCGTCAGCATTTACGCCAAAAATTTATACAATCGCAACTGGCCATTACCGGGGTGAATTTTGCAGTGGCTGAAACCGGCGGCTATGTGGTATGCACCAATGAAGGCAATGCAGACATGGGCGCACATGCTGCGGATATTCATATCGGTTGCATGGGGATTGAAAAAATTATTCCAAAGGCGGAACACTTAAGTGTGTTTCTACGCTTACTGGCACGAAGTGCTACGGGCCAGCCAATCACAACTTATTCCAGTCATTTTACCAGGCCACGTGCCGGCCAGCAAATGCATATTGTAATTGTTGATAACGGAAGAACCAAACAACTGGGTCGCCCCGATTTCAGGAACTCTTTAAAATGTATTCGCTGTGCCGCCTGCTTTAATACCTGTCCCGTATACAGGAGAAGCGGAGGGCATAGTTACCATACGGCGGTTGCCGGCCCCATCGGATCCATCCTTAATCCTAACCTTGATATGAAGGCCAATGCGGATCTGCCATTTGCGTCTACACTTTGCGGTTCCTGCAGTAATGTGTGCCCGGTAAAGATTGATATACATGTGCAGTTATGGAAATGGCGGCAGGTGTTAACAGCCGAAGGATATGCACCCACCGCCAAGAAAGTAGCCATGAACGGAATGGCATTCGTATTGGCACATCCATCCGTCTATCGAATGGCTGGAAAAATGGGCAGGTGGGTGATGCGGACCCTTCCTTTCCTCACGAACAATAAAACTTTTAACCCATGGTATAAGCAACGGGATATGCCGGCTGCGCCCAAACAAAGTTTCAGGGACTGGTATTTAAAAAATAAAAAATGAGTTCAAGAGAAAAAATATTACAAGCTATTTCCCTCAATAAGCCGGCCTTTATTGAGTCGCCTTCAATGGAAATTAACAGGGAATCTTCAGCACCATCTGAAGTGGTGCAGCAATTCATCAAAACGCTGGAAGGTATTGGCGGGAAAGCCATTCTTACCAGCGATATGAACGCGGTGAAAGAAGATTGGAAGCAGGCGAAGGAAACCGGTCTATATATTGTGAATACGCTTCCGGAATTGGGTGAAGTGAATGCTGAATTAAATTCATCGCAGGATGCCACTTCACTGGAACCGGTTTTTAAAACCTATATTGAAGCCACCCTCGGAGTAGCTGAAAACGGGGCTGTGTGGTTGTACGAAAGCCAGATGAAGAACCGCCTGTTGCCCTTTATTTGTCAGCACCTCGTAATATGCCTGGATGCGAATAAAATAGTACCTACTATGCATGAAGCCTATCAGCAGGTGGATGTGGCTAAAGAGGGGTATGGAGTTTTTTTAGCAGGCCCTTCCAAGACTGCTGATATAGAACAATCGCTGGTGATTGGGGCGCATGGAGCCAGGAGTTTGGTGGTGTATTTAATTCCAGGTTTATAAAGAGGAGTTATCTGAACAATTCAATTTTAAAGTTATTGCATATAAATAAAAGAGTTAGCGGTAATTGTATGACGCGACTATTCATAACATTGTTAGGACTTTTTTTGATAATTTCCTGTAATCAAACCAAGACAAAATCCGCCAATGAAATAGACAAGTATGATTTTACCAATTTAGGCGTTTCTGATTCGCTTAAACTACCTAAAGGTTTTCAGATTGACAGCACATTAAAATTTGATGCCTCAAGAAATACTGAAATTCAAATAATAGTTCCAAAGTATATCAACAGCACGAATTTTAATAGCGCAGTCTCATCGTATATCGCAAAAAGACTTACTGATTTTATTACTTCGCTGGACACTTTATTACAGGAAGACCATTCAATGCTTTTGTCTTCACCAAGCAGTTTTATTGTAAACCCTGTTTCAGTTTATAAGAACAACAAGGTATTAAGCTATTGTTTTATTATTAGTAGTGTTCATGCAGGAGCAGCGCATCCCTTGACTAAATATTATTCATTTAATTACGACTTGAGCAAGGAGATAAAAATTAACTTTTATGACTACTTTAATATTAAATCAAAGCATGACACTGCATTCCTAAAACATATTATTAATAAAGCCATCAATAGGAGTAATATTGGAATTGATAAACTTTATGATATTGATTTTAATATTGAGCCAGATAGTATAGCTTTTAATTTTGATGACTATGAAATTGCAAGCTATGCAGAAGGAATAATCAAGGCGAAAGTTGCTAAACGAGATATCCCAAAAATCATAATGAACAACTACCGGTAGCAACCATACATTGCCAAAAGTCAGGGCTGGATATTGCCCCAACTTTGGCTTCAGTTTGAATACAATCATTCGTTTGGTATGACGTCTTTCTTTTTATATTTTCGTTTTAATTGATAATTTTCTTTCTTTAAGAATTTCCACTTGGCGGGACCAGCATCAATTCCCTGTCCTTTGGCAAAGGAAAACGTTGTTCGAATAACTCCCTTTAGGGGATGGGGGTGGACACCCTCATCATTTAAACAAAGCATCCATCGTAATTTCCTTTTGAACTAAACCGGTGGAATGAATATTTGCCGTTACTCCGTAAGTAGTAATCATCGTTAGAAAGAGCGTCTTCCGGCTGTTGGTTTTTTGTTTAAATACCCTTAGCTTTTCCTGTAATTCCCCGGCATATTTTTTATCAATTGTAAATGGCTCAATACTATATTTCATCTCACAGATATTGGTGCTGTGATCCCTTCTGTCGATTAAAAGATCGATTTGCGCTCCTTTTTCATTTTTGCCGGGTGCATACCGCCATACCGACTCTTCTGATTGTACCCCTCCAATACTGAGTGCCTTTTTAATCTGCCAGATATGTTTTAAACAAACCCCCTCAAATGCAAAGCCACTCCAGCTTTTCCATGAGGGGCTTTCACTGATGGTTAGCCAGGTGTCTTCTCCCTTATTACGGCTTTTTTCAAGAAATTTTATATAAAAGAGAGAGTATTCATCGGAGAGTTTATAAATGCTTTCCCTGATCGTTTTATCAAATGGAATATAGGGCGTGATAAACCCAGACTCCATCAACTCTTCCAATAGCTTTGTGGTGGTGCCTCCGGATGATATATTGCAGGCCTTAATGATTTCATTACGGTTGAGCCCTTTGCTTTTGCCGGCCAGCGCCCTGATAACAGCAGTATGATTTTCAGCCCTGTCAAACAGTGAGTTGTAAAGAATGTCAAACTCGCCTTTCAGCTTTCCATCCTTGCTAAAGCAGAGCCTGTCGATAGCCTGTGCGGCACTTTCTCCCGGGAGTATGGCTTTAAGGTATTCAGGTATACCACCCATTGCCATATAGAGTTGCAGTAATTGATACCGGTCCAGTTTTATTTTCCGGGCCATTAAGTATGCTTCCGTTTCCTTTAAGTTAAAAGGCAGTAACCTTATTTTTTGGCTGATGCGGTTATGCAGTCCGCCTTTATTGTTTACTATATTTCGGATCATCCACGATGCTGCGGAACCACATATTACTACTACTAAATTATTTTGCCTGCAGGCCCAGGTGTTCCAGAAATGTTCAAAGGCTGGCAGAAAGCCAGATTTAACGGTTTGTATCCAGGGGAATTCATCAAAAAAAACAACTGATTTTCGCGTAGCTATTTTGGTTGTTAAATGAGCTTTCAAAAAATGAAATGCTTCAATCCAGTTTTCAGGAACTGCAGTAGGCAACCTGGGTGCCTTGCCAACATTGAATGCGAGGCTAAAACTTTTTAGCTGATCTTTTAATGAGGCATTGTGCATACCTGTAAATTCAAATACGATGCGGTCGGCATAAACAGAACGGATGAGGAATGTTTTACCAACTCTTCTTCTGCCAAACATGGCCACTAATTCGGCTTCCGGTGAATGAAGCATCCTGGTTAATATGGTTTTTTCTGGTTCTCTCCCTATTAATTGTTCCATTGTATATTTTTTATACTCAGCCAAAACTACATAAAAATTGCCAGTTTTGGCTGAGTATGATTTTTTATACTCAGCCAAAACTGGCCTAAAAGTACCGGTTTTGGCTGAGTATAAGTTTGCCTGGGAGGAAGTGTTTTTTCGACTATTGTGCAATTCTTTAAGCCTGTTTGAAATACACCTGCCGGCTGATAGTAAAGGGTTTACTGCCAGTATAGATTTTATTGGACACCCGGATAAGTTCTGTCATTGAATGATTGAACTTATCCTCAAAGCACATAGCGCATGGACGATAGCCATCATTTTTTGATTGATGCCTTCCTGTTTTTCTATGGATAATTATTGCCTTTTATTTGCCGGTAACGAGGAATCCCTAACAACAAATTCTGTCTGCAATACCCTTGTTTCAAATTCTGTAACCGGTCTTTTACTTTCTATTATTTGAATCAATAGTTCAGTTGCCACCCGGCCCATTTCAAATGCCGGTAAGCGTATAGTCGTTAGTGTGGGGCTAATTAATTCCGGGATATTGCTATTGGTAAAACCAACCACTGCTATGTCATCCGGTACTTTCAGGTTCAGGTTTTTAATGGCCGTTAATGAACCGGTAGTTATCCGGTCTCCGGCGGTTACAAAGGCATCCGGTTTTTGTTTTATTTTCAATAAATTGTTGAGGGCAGCTTCTATTTCTTCCACAATCATTCCACCATGGCTGCAATACTTCACATATTTTTCATCAAAGGCTAACCCATTATCCAGCAATGCATTTTTATATCCATCTAATCTTTCTTTGGTAATAGACAGGAAAGGTGCTGAAGTAATATGGGCAATTTTTTTGTATCCATTATTGACCAGGTGAACCGTTGCATCATAGGCCGCTTTGTAATTATCTGCAATCACTTTGTGGGTGATGATTTCATTGGTGATGCGGTCAAAAAAAACAATGGGCAATCCCTTCTCGTGCAATTCTAAAAAATGAGATATATCAGTTGTTTCACTGGAGAGTGAAACCAGCAAGCCATCCACCGACCTGGATGCAAGGTGTTGTACATTCACTACTTCCCGTTCGTACGATTCATGGCTTTGTGAAATGATAACATGATACCCCCTGTTGTATGCGATAGACTCGATGCCATTGATAGCCTGTGAAAAAAAATTATTGGCTATTTCACAAACCACCACGCCTATTGAACTGCTGCGTCTTTCCTTTAAACTGAGGGCAATGGGATTGGGGCGGTAATTTACTTTTTCGGCGTACTCCAGTACCTGTTTTTTTGTTTCGGCACTGATTTCATAACTACCTCTTAAAGCTCGTGACACCGTGGAAGTAGATAATCCCAGCGCTTTTCCAATATCTTTTATAGTGACTGGCTCAAATTTCATGATGGGTAAAGGTCGTTATTTGTAATTTTATAACCAAGCCAACATTTTAATGCTCCTCAAAAAAGCGGTATCGTTATCGGGAACGTTTGCGTAAAAATATAAACTGTTTTGCCGATGTTGTAGAAAATTCTCATTAGCATTGATATTAAATTGTACTTCGGGAATTATGAAACCTGTTATTTTTTAAACCCGGCGAAGTTCCGGTTCGGGTGTTTACTGCCCCTGCTGATTCAGACCGGGGTGGTATGCGGGATGTTTGGGAAAAGAAGCATCATCTAAATCCTGCAGGCAATGCTGATGCGGGCCTGTACACACTGGATAAAAGTTACACCAATATTGAAGTGTACATCAACAGCCTTTATTAGTGATATCTTTATGCAATAATCTATTATTAATTTCTGTAATTGAAAAATGATCCTCAACTGAAACCAACTACTGATGACCAAATTCAAAAATAACAAGGGCGTTTTTTACTTAACAATTTTATGCTTTTTGCTCTTATCAAACGTTTTCTCTCAAACATCCAATCCGCAGCAATACAAGTATGTTTTCACAGTTGCCAAAGATGGCAGCGGTGAGTATAAATATATACAGGATGCCATTGATGCGATGAGGGTTTTTCCATTGGCGCCGATTACACTGTACATTAAGAATGGAGTGTACAACGAAAAAATCGAACTGCCTGCAAACAATACCGATGTTGTCTTCATCGGCGAAAGTGTGGAGAAAACGATCATTAATTTCAATGATTATTCAGGCAGGGGAAAATTGACCACCTTCACTTCCTATACCGCAAAAATTTCGGGTAACCGTTTTACTGCCATCAATATCAGTTTTGTAAATTCAGCCGGACCGGTAGGGCAGGCGGTAGCACTGTACGTGGATGCGGATAAAGCGGTATTTAAAAATTGTCGTTTCTTAGGAAACCAGGATACCATTTTTGCATCCGGTGAAAGCTCTAATCAATTGTTTGTGGATTGCTACATAGAAGGAACTACCGATTTTATTTTTGGCCCGTCTACAGCGGTTTTCCAAAACTGCACCATTAAGGCCAAATCCAATTCTTTCATCACAGCAGCCAGTACCACACCCGGCAAAAAATATGGTTTTGTGTTTTTGGATTGTAAAATTTTAACAGATTCCTCAGTGACGAAAGTTTACCTTGGACGGCCATGGCGCTCATTTGCTAAAACCGTTTTCATACGATGTGAACTGCCAAAGCAAATTGTCGGTGAAGGATGGGATAACTGGAGCAATCCTGCCAATGAAAAAACGGTTTTGTATGCAGAACATAATAATACCGGGGCCGGAGCAGATGTTAAGAACCGGGTAAACTGGTCAAAGAAGCTGACCGATAAGGAAGCAAAGGAATATGCGCTTGAAAATATTTTTGCAAATTTGAATAACACCGCCGCAAGGGATATCAACTGGTTTCAACAAATTGAAACAAAGCCTTTTGAATGGCCTGCTGCGAAAAAATAATTTTAAAATCAAACATATCATTATCGATGAAAAGTACCCTTCTTTTATTACTGGTTTTCCTGTTCATCAATGCCGGGGCGCAAACGGGCTTTGAGATGTCATTGTATAATAACGCAATCCCCGGTATGAAAGCCTCAACGGCTAAGGCAAAACCGGAAAGCCTTCCCAACCTTACCATTTATAAGCCTGCACAATCAAACGGGAAGGCGATCATCATTTGTCCGGGTGGAGGCTATTCACACCTCGCATACGACAAGGAAGGGACAAAGATTGCCCTGGAGTTTATTAAATTGGGCGTGACCGCTTTTGTGTTAAAATACCGGTTACCGGATGATACTACCATGATTGACGCCAGTGTAGCGCCATTACAGGATGCCCAGCAGGCAATACGATTTGTAAGAAACAACGCAACGGATTGGGGTGTAAATAAAAATCAAATTGGTATCATGGGCTTTTCAGCCGGTGGCCATTTGGCGGCGACCGCCACCACCCATTTTGATTTTAAAGCAGATGCCGGTAACAATGATACCATATCTGTCCGCCCGGATTTTGCGATATTGGTTTACCCCGTTATCAGTTTTGACAGTACCATTACACACAAAGGCTCCAGGAATAAACTGGTTGGTGCCAAAGCACCCGCAGAAAGGATTGCTTACTTTTCAAATGAATTACAGGTAACATCCAAAACACCGCCAGTATTCCTGGTTCATGCAGGTGATGATGGAGCGGTGCCGGTTGAAAACAGCATTCGTTTTTACCAGGCTTGTATTAAAAACAAAGTGCCGGTGGAAATGCATTTATATCCCAAAGGAGGCCATGGATTCGGATTAAATAATAAGACAACCGACGATAACTGGATGGAGCGGGTGAAGAACTGGATGGGGAGGTTGTGATAGCGGCTGCCTGATATATTTATTCAATACATCTGCCCCGGAAATAAGCCGGGGCAGTTGTATTGAATAATGAAAGGAAATAAAATTATTGTAAAATAACCTGTGCGGTCTGGATCCCCTGGTCAGTTTCAACCTTTATCGTATAAACGCCATGCGCTTTATTACCCAGGTTAAATGAAAGCGTGTTTACAAATGATGCTTTGCTTAATGATCTCCTCTCTATGATGCTTCCTTTGGCATCCAGGATGGAGACAGATCCGTCTGTAGCTTTTATATTATTTAGCTGGAGTGTAAATTGACCGTTGGTTGGGTTTGGAAAAACGGAGATGCTGGTTGTCCCAACAGGTTGATCTGGAAATTTCGGACTGGTAGGGCAATCTTTAAATACAACAGTATATGAATTTGCACTGCATCCAAATCCATTTGTTGCCGTTACATAATACGGGCCGCTTTTGGTGACATTGATCGATGACCCCGTTTCACCTGTTGGTGACCACAGGTAAGTTATCCCACATTGCAGCTACCCATAGCCAAGTTGAGCAATAGCAGGGGTTTCAAATTTTTCGGGTGGCGGTTTGTGTACTACAAATTTGATTTGCTTAAAGGGTTTTGATTTTTGTTGGTTTAGGGCGGTATGGATTTTTCTGAG
>JANPIJ010000411.1:0-9132 GCA_031424955.1 Ferruginibacter sp.
ATTCAACGAAACAAAAAAGATTCATCGTGACTTGTCAAAGTAGAACTAAGTGTTGAAATAAACAACCCGGTTAACAACTAACCGGGATGTTTATTTAATAAGCCTGTTCCTTTTTTTTTTGAAATATCTGAAGGCGCAAAAGGGCTGCTACCCTGTGTTGCCTGCTATCCACTACTTTGAAGTAAATACTATACCTGCTCTAACAGACATCCCAACTGCCCGCTATTGTATCGCTTGTTTGCTCATACCATTTATTATTTTATACATATAAAGGATTTGCTTGTTTTTAATTTTGGATGATTTTTAAAACAGCCGGGATTAGTAAAGGGAAACAGGACAGGAGTTCTGCGCCTGTATGAAACCTGGTTCAATATCACGCTTCAGCCATCATTTAAGATGCGGCTTCATTCATTCCGGTATTTGGAATTAATCTCACGCTACAACTGGTTATAATATGTGCAGCATACAAACTACCAGCGGATTTTTTAAATAATTTCTTTTGTTAAATAAATCTTTCCACCAACACAATAAAAATCACCTATTTCTGTTTTTTGTATCGTACCCAAACCAAGGTCTTCGTAAATATAAAAATTTAGCTATAGGTAAACAACAGCCGGTTAATCATTTTTATCTTTTGAAGAAATCGTAATAACTAATATTGAGAAAGAATACGTCTTTTGAATTTTGACCATGTGCGTTAGAGGTGAGTTTTTCTCCTTCATTCATTTATTATAATAGGATTCGTAACCTTAAATTTAAATATAATGAAAACCACCATCATCTTCGCAATTCTGCTGAGTGCCATCCAGGTCTCTACCGTTCAGGCAAAGTCAACACTTCCTTTAACAATTTCACAATCAAAACCGGCTGCAGTGGCATTTAGTTTTTTACGTGGCCACAAATCCGGAAAGGGTTATTCCCTCCAATGGAGCATGGTATCGAATGCAGGCATTCAAAGCTTTGAGGTGCAAAGCACTTATGAAGATCCGTATGACGTTTATTCCAATTGGGAAACCGTAGGCGATATGATGAACACCAATCAAAAAATATTTAAGTTCACCGATGATGCGCCAATGCCGGGTATTATTAGTTACCGCATTGTGGCTGTATTATCCGGAAACAGTGCTACTGTAGAGTCAGCTATATACACTACCACCATCGAATAGCGATAGTGGTTTCAATGTCGTTTACATAAGTCTTTTACGCTATTTTGGGGCGGTTTAAAGTGGGGCAGGCAGCAAACAAAACACTTAAGTAAACGACATTGATACTGGTTTGAAGCGGTGTTTATCTTGTACCGGTTAAAGGAATCCTATGAAAAAAATTTTACTCCTGTGTTTTATTATTGGTAATATACAATTCACTTCGGGGCAAATCACCAGCCCAATTGTAAAAGCTAATTTCGGTGTTGAAGCCGACCTTAGCTCCAATTTTTTTAACAACGCAGCTCAACCAGCCGGGGATGACTGGTACAGCAATGGAAATACCGGAACAGGGCAGTTTATAATTGATACCAGTGGTGCTGCAGCCATTGTGTCGGGGTACACCTCCAATCCTGCATCGAGAAAATGGTCTTTTTCGCGGCTGATGCGCCAGGCAACTTATTCCATCGTAAATAACCGGTTAGTACTGGATGCCATTTTCCATAGAGATTTCCATGGAGATGACTCCACCGTTTTTGCTTCCGGAAGTAATAAAAATGGTATGTCCCCTTCCAATTGGACCTGCCCGGTAGCGCAGGGTATTCCTGATAAAAATGATATACTCGATGCCTTCACGCATGTTAGACGGGCGGGGCCCAATGCAACGGATTCATTGTGGATGTTTGGCGGTATCTCGATAGAAAACACTACCGGGAACCGGTTTTTTGATTTTGAGCTATACCAGACAGACATTGTGTACAACCGCAGTACTCAAACTTTTTCAGGGTATGGTCCGGATGCGGGTCATACTTCCTGGACTTTTGACGCGGCCGGTAATATTAAAACTCCCGGAGATATTATTTTCACCGCCGAGTTCAGTAGCTCCTCCTTATCGCTGGTGGAAGCCCGCATTTGGATTAATAAGGCCTCACTCAGTATTACCCCCACTACCTTTAGCTGGGGAGGTTCGTTTGATGGGGCCAGTTCGGGTGCAACTTATGGCTACGCCAATATTAAACCTAAAACTGCCGGGGCATTTTATACAGGGCTACAGAATACCGTGGATACATGGACGGGGCCGTTTTCACTGGTAAGGGAAAATAACACTCTTGCGTCTCTTTATATACCAAGGCAATTTATGGAGTTCTCTGTTAACCTTACGAAGCTTGGCATTGAACCAGCCTCCTTTTCAAACAATGCCTGCGGTTCCCCATTTAGAAGGGTATTAATAAAAACCCGGTCTTCTACCTCATTCACAGCAGAGTTAAAAGATTTTATTGCTCCCTTTAAAATGTTTGATTATCCCATGGTGGATGCAAATGCCTTTATTAACTATTTCTGTGAAACAATGCCCACTACCGCTATCAATGTATACAACCCTATTTCAACATCTGTTTATACGTGGAGCACTAACAATGGAAGTATTGTAGGTACCACCTCCGGTACTTCCATTACTGTGAACTCCCCGGGTACGTATTATGTTACACAACAGTTGCATTCACAATGCCCCCTTTTTGCAAATGATTCGGTAACTATTATGTATGAAGCTGTTTGCGCCGTTTTAAATATTAATATCACCGGCTTTGAGGCAAAGCTTTCGGATCAGGCGGTTGCATTAAACTGGCAGGTAAGTAATAATGAACTTGTTGAGTACAGTGTAATTGAATACAGTACAGATAACCGTTTATTCAATGAACTGGCAAGCATTCCGGCCAATAAAAAAACGGGAACTACAGATTATGCATACCGTTATTTCCTTAAAGAAATTGCGTCGGCTACCTATTACAGGATAAAAATTACAGGGAAAAATGGCATCACCAAATACAGCAAAACGGTTTTACTGAAAAATTTTAATAATGTAAAAAACAAGCCGTTGATCTTTCCTAACCCTTCGCAGGGAAAAGTATGGATGTCGCTGGAGTCGTTAGAAAAAGAAGTAGTAAGTATTGGTGTACTCGACTTTACAGGCCGCCTGGTAAAATCTATAAAAATGCAGGTAAACAAAGGATATAACCTGTTACCGTTGTTTGATTTTAAAGAACAGGCAAACGGGATGTACCTAATAAAAACAAGCGGTATAAATGGAGAAACAACCCAAAAATTAATAGTGGGAAATTTGTCGCAGGGAATGTAATGGTATTGTTCCTCGCAGCTATTCATTTACTATTTGCATGGGTTGTATGATAATGCCATGGATCGTTCTAAAGATAAACCGGGCTACCTGATATTTTGATTTTGGATAGCTTTTGATCAGCCGGGAGTAGTAACTATGAGACACAGGATGGGAGTGTTGTGCCAAAAAAAGTTGGCGGCTAAATCACTGCAGGAGTTAGCCGCCAACTTTACATGCTATGAAGCAACGCTATTCGGTTGGTGCTGCGCCTCCATCGGTATTGTTACCAGCGGGGGAATCTGTGGTTGCCCCGGAGGCTTTATCGGCGGCAATCGCATCATACAGCCAGGCTGGCGGCGACCCGATATCTACCAGGCCATCTGCAGCAGGAGCACCGGAAAGGGAAGCATTGGTACTATCTTCTCCTTCACTCCCATCATCGCCCGGCGCACCGCCACCATTGGCTGGTGCCTGCGATTCAACTGCCGGTATGTTTATCGTACTGCCTGGCTCCTGTTGCGATCCGGTTTCGTGTATTGAAATATTTATTGTAGCCATTTGTTTTTTTGATTTAAAAAATGATTAAAAAATGATGGTAACCCTACCGGTTTAATATTGCATACCTCGCCTCGATATTAATCGCTGCGCCGGTCAGGTTTTTTATTTCAATGAAGTACTTGATAAGGCCGGCTGCCTGCCGGGTGGCCAGCACTTTCCATTCCAGTTGTGCCGGACCATCCACAATGGGACTGGTGGGAACAACATACCATGTTACATGCCAGGCTGCGGGCCAGCTATGGGTAAACCAACGTCCGGTACCGCCTGCGCCTACGGCGCCTGAAAATTGAACTCCTACTGATACTGCCATAAAATATGTTTTTTGTTTTGTAAGCCATTGCAGGATGCATTGGCCAATGAATAAATTTGAGTAATAATTAATTTTTAAGAAGCCAGCACTGCAAAGCGGGCCTCGATGGTAACCTGGTAATTTCGCAGGTTTTTAATCTCAATAAAATATTTGATAAGCCCAAAAGCCTGCCGGGTGGTTTTCACTTTAAATTCTATCTGCTCCGGGCCATCAATAGCCGGGGCTGTTGGTACCACCGTCCATATCACATGCCAGTGATCGGGCCAGCTATGGGTAAACCAGCGCCCGGTACCATTGGCCGCAATCACACCTGTAAACTGTACGCCTACCCATGAGCGGGTACCACCGGAAACCGCCTGTATAAGCGCCCTTAAATTGGGCCGGTTACCAATTCGCTGGCTTACCGGGTTAGCACCCGCCTGTTGGGGCGATCCGGTTGTACGCAGCAACTCCCTCACTCTCCTGGGTGTAAGCACGGTGCGCCCTGCCGCTTTTTGTACACCCTGTAAGTCGGCTACCACCGCGGTAACAATGGGCGATGCACTGCTGGTTCCATTAAAAAAGTTGGTATACCATTCATTCTGGTTATTAGGATCAGTACCGGTGACAACGCCATACCCGGTGGTGGTAACACCCTGCCCCCAGCCCTGAGTATCCACAGCAGCGCCAAAATTGCTGAACCCCAGCCGGCTGCGGTCTACCCCCCAATTGCCGCCATTGGTGCCCGGCGGTGGAGCACCCGCACCTACCAAAATAGCACCGCTATCCACCCCCGCCGCACGACGGAAAGGATTGCGCCAGGTGGCGGGGAAACCGGCCGGCCTGGTATCGTAAATGGCGTCATCCAGGTTTTGTGAGCCATTACCGGCAGCTTCTATTACGATCACACCTTTGGAAGTGGCGTAGCGGATGGCTTCAAAATCATCCGGCCAAAATTCTATTGCGATAAAACCCAATTGGGTATCGCCACCCGGATAACGGGGGCCACCCCGGTGCAATTCAATCAGGATTACATCGCCTGCGGATAGATTATCGGCAGCGGTACGAAGGGCATTGGCTGAACCGCCATTGAAGATTGAAAAGGTTCTTACATTGGCATCAGGACTGATACCCGTAATTCCAAAGCCATTGGTATTGCCGATCATTTCTCCTATCACCGCCGTGCCATGGTTTCTCCATCGCATATCGGCTGAATTAACACCGCCCAATAAACCCCCTACATGAAAGCGCAGGTCTTCGTGGGCGAAGTTCCACCCCCCTTCAATATCAATAATACGTACGCCTGCGCCACGGCCACCCGGTACCGTCCACGAATAACGGGCATCCACCCCCTGTGGCGCTGCATTCAGGTATCCCTGGTTAGGCGTTAGGTCCTGCACAATAGGCGCCTGGTCCTCCATTCCCGGCACTGTATTACTTTCATCCGCTTCAAAAAATATGGGCGGCTGGGCGGGAGGTTTTACGTAAGCCGCCTCCACCTCGGCAAGCGCATAAAGTTGTTTTGCCAAAGCTTCCAGGTCGGTACCTTCCGGTGCATCCACTTTGTAGTACTGCTGTAGTGTGCTAAAATCTTCTCCCGGGATATCCGAAGCAGCTCTTGACACAATGGAAGCAACTTCCGCATCTGTACCTGCGAAAAGCGGGGTCAGGCTAAGCCCTTTGCTTACAATAAAGCCAGCAAGGGATTTTAGAGCCGGTTTCGATTCGGCTCTCAGTGCATTGGCCACTTCTTCTGCGTGTGGCGCTTCTACACTTTTGGATACTACAATCAGCTCCGGGGGAGAGCCAAATGGCAGATCCGGCAATTTTTGCTTTTTACTTTTGCTCATGTGGGTATTTGTTGTTTATGGCATTCAGCACCCTTCGATGAAAGGCTCAACACCGCTGTTAAAAAATAAATTCCTGTGTAGGGCATGGCGAAGCCAGCCACTTATGATTGGTTTAAAAAATTTCTGATTTGTCGGACTGTTGTGATTAATTATCCGGGCGGCTGGTCACCGGCCTTTTCGTATGCTGCTTCTATACCAGGTACGTCCATTAGTTTTGGGATGAGCCATTCAAGATCGGTATTGTCATCTATCTGCAGGTAATGATACCGCACCTCCCCCATCTCAAGCATGGGAGCGTCTTCAATGGCATGTACCTGGTGGAGATAGGAGGCTGCCCGGGAATCCTGCAGGGGTAAGGGCGATCGCCGACCCGTTTGAATCACTAATTTCATAGCTTAATTTTAGTGGCATATTCCATAGGAAAAAAGGATAATACTGATCGTACAACGGCTTTCTACTGCCGACTGTATTGATACCCTGGCAAGCGGCCGTTTAAATTCGCCCGGGTAAGATAGAAGGCTTTTTTGATAATTGCAAGCTAATCTTTTCTATTTTTTTATTTATCCCCCCAAATTAATAGACTAATTTTTTTGACCTGATGCAATTGGTGCAGGCACGCATTTAAATCATTAAAAACTTCTTGTCCGTGCCAGGTTTTCTATGCCGGGCTATAACCCGCTGCATTGTAATTTTGACTACCTGGCAGAAATGTAGTTCTCATGTAATTCAAATCTGCTCCGGAGCCGCACTGCCCACAATAGTCGCACAAAAGGATTAAAAGGAAACATAAAGGAAAATATTTTTTTACAAGGCTTTTATCTGTCCAGGTTCAACCGGGTATAACAGTACGACTGATTGTTTTGCCGGCAGGAAGCGGATACCCGGCAGGTTAATTTTGTATGCCTTTTGAACAGCAAAGAATTGCCGCCAGGAGGCCAGGGCGGATTCCTGCGCCTGGTTACCAACCACCTTATAACTCCTCGTATAAATCGCCCTGCGTAGCAAGAATTTCACGGTACTTATTAAAGAGTTTTGTTTTGGAGATAAAGCCAATAAAGTTTTTTTCTTTGTTTAAAACGGGCAGGTACCAGCTTTGCGTAATATCAAATTTTTCCATTACACTATGCATATCCTGGTCGGAATACAGAATCGCCGGGGGCTTTTTCATCATCGCCTTTACGGATACCTTATCAAACAGATCGGGCTGAAACAATTTTTGTTTGATGTCATTTAATTCAATAATCCCTGCAAACCGTTCCTTTGAATCAATTACCGCGAAGATGTTTTTTTCGCTTCTTTTAATAATTTCAATCAGGTCCTTCAGTTTTTTATCCATCTGGATTGTTTGATAGCGATCCTGTATCATATCGTCCAGTATGATGGTGGTCAAAATATTTTTCTCCTTTTTGTGCGTAAATATCTGACCTTCCAATGCCAGCTTTTTTATTTCCATTGAAAACGGTTCATAGCTTTTTACAATAAAAAAAGAAATGGAAGAAACGATCATTAAGGGGATGAACAACTCATACCCATTGGTAATTTCAGCGATCAGGAAAATGGCGGTAAGCGGACAATACATTACACCACTTAATACGCCTGCCATGCCCACCAAACTAAAATTGCCTTCCGGTATTTTAATAAACGGTGTATTATTGACTAACCGGGAAAAAAAGAATCCAAGATAGGCGCCGGTAAATAAAGACGGTGCGAAGTTACCCCCGTTGCCACCACCGCCAATGGTAATGGCAGCAGCGATTGGTTTAACCAACACAATTAAAGCGGTAAAAACAACCAGCGCCCAGTTTTCATTCATCAGCGAAAACACCGTAGTATTATCCTTAAACTGGTTAAAGGTTCCATTGGCTACCAGCTTTATACTGTTATACCCTTCACCAAATAATGGAGGGAATATAAAATAAATCACCATTAAAAGTATTCCACTAAGAAGTGCTTTTATGTAAACATTCATTTTTGATTCATGCAGCCGCCTGTCTGCATTCTTAAATATTTTAGCATAGTACAGGGAAATAAATCCTGCTAAAATTCCCATTAAAATATAGAATGGAACATTCTGATAATTGAATGTTTGTTTTAAAACAAAATTGAATAAGGAAGACTCCTGCAAAATAATTTTGGAACACAAAGCCCCCAGCACGGAAGCGACGATTAATGGTATAAAATAACTCACCACTGTTTCAGCAAGCAAAACTTCAATGGCAAACATTACCCCTGCAATGGGTGCATTAAAAACGGCGGATATACCCGCTGCTGCACCACAGGCTATCAATAAGGTTCGCTCCTGGTAATTTAAATCCGTTATACGGGCTATATTGGACCCCACGGCAGAGCCGGTTGCAACAATGGGCGCTTCCAAACCTACAGAGCCGCCCAGGCCCACGGTAACAGAACTGGTAATAATATGCAGGTAGCTGTGATTTAACGGAATAAAGGACGATTTTCGTGCAATGGATCTTAAAACCATCGCGATACCCTTTTCGATATGCCCTTTAAAAAAATGCTGAACTATAAAAACGGTGATGAGCAGTCCGATTACCGGAAACAACAGGTAAGCAAACCTGGTAACAGGAATTTGTTCTATCTGGTGTTGAATTAAATGTACCAGTGTTTTTAATAATACGGCCACCATGCCCGAAGCTAACCCCACCAGCGAAGCAATCACCATCATAAACTGCATCCGGCTTAGTTTTGTACGCAGGTATTGAATGATCGTTTGATACAAATATTTTATTGGAGCCACCTAAATAATTTTCGTTACAAAAAATTGAAACGTAAAGATAAGATGGTTTCAAAGAAAGATCATTTTGCATCAACTCTCCAAACGTCCACCCAATGTTTTGCCGGCACTTTTAATCACATATTTATAACATGCCAAATAAACAATAAAGCTTTCTTTTCCAGGCCCGGCACGGGTCAGCACCCTGCGTTCTAAGATCAGCCATTGCCGGCCAGGCCGACCTCCAACACTGCGCCTGGCATGTATCCACACGAACTACCCACTAACTTTTATACGCACAGTGCATCAGGGCAGACGCATTAAAAAAATCATACAGAATTTGTGAGAATGGCCACGAGGTAGTCATTATTCCATCCTGCATTTTTTCTTTTTGTTTTCATGCTTACCTTTCTTGCACCTCTTTTGTCCTTAAATTGGTATAAAAG
>JANPIJ010000412.1:0-6149 GCA_031424955.1 Ferruginibacter sp.
AGACTGGTGAGTAAAGTGCCGCTTAAAAAAGTAAATCCAAGGGAAGTTTTACAGATCGCAAAAGGCTTGCAGCAAACCGCTTTCATAAAAGATATCTGCGAAAATTCTTCCAATGAATATTTAAAAAGATTGGGCGATTCCCTTAACCCGTGCAAATATATCCTGGAGAAAATCGTAAAAGAGTTGAATGAAAATCCACCGGTAGCAGCATCAAAGGGAAATGTAATCGCTGGTGGTATTAACCCCGAATTAGATGAATTAAGAAAGATCGCCAGCGGCGGAAAAGATTATTTGATTGAGATCCAGCAACGGGAAGCAATGGCAACCGGTATATCATCTTTAAAGATAAGTTTCAACAATGTGTTTGGCTATTACCTGGAAGTAACGCATGTACACAAAACTAAGGTGCCGGAAAACTGGATACGAAAGCAAACATTGGTAAACGCGGAACGGTATATTACGCCCGAGTTAAAGGAATACGAAGAAAAAATTATTGGTGCAGAGGATAAAATACTGGCCATTGAATTGCAACTTTTTGAAGCATTACTGAATGAGTTGCAGGATTATATTGCACCGATGCAGGTAAATGGGCATGTGATGGCGGTACTTGATTGCCTTTGTTGCTTTGCCAATAATGCGTTGCAATTCAAGTATAAAAAGCCGTCGTTGCAGGATGATCTGGTATTGGATATTAAAGACAGTCGCCACCCCGTTATTGAAAGGAATTTACCTGTTGGAGAAAACTATATTGCCAATGATATTTATCTGGACCCTTCATCGCAACAGATCATTATTTTAACCGGTCCAAACATGAGTGGTAAGAGTGCTATACTCAGGCAAACTGCCTTGATCACGCTGATGGCGCATATGGGGAGTTTTGTACCGGCCAGCGATGCAAAAATTCCTTTGACAGATAAAATATTTACCAGGGTTGGCGCCAGCGATAATTTAAGTGGTGGCGAAAGTACTTTTATGGTGGAGATGAATGAAACTGCCAGTATCATCAACAACCTCACCAAACGAAGTTTGATCTTATTGGATGAGATTGGCCGTGGCACATCAACCTATGATGGTATCAGCATTGCCTGGAGCATTGCAGAATTTTTGCACAATTCTATTCATCAACCAAAAACATTATTTGCCACACATTACCACGAGTTAAATGAACTGGAGAATAAATTCAGCGGCATTAAAAATTTTCATGTAACGAATAAAGAGGTTGGCAATAAGATCATCTTCCTGCGAAAGCTGGCACCCGGTGGCAGCATACATAGTTTTGGTATTCATGTGGCACGTATGGCCGGTATGCCACCGCAACTTATTGACCGGGCCAATGAAATTTTAAAGCAACTGGAAGACAGCAGGGAAGGAGGAGAAGGAGTAAACCTTGATGACAACATAAAAAAATTATCAGCCCCTAAATTGCAACTTAGCATTTTTGATGCTCACTCGGCAACCTTTGATGAAATAAGAAGTTTGCTGGAAGCTGTGGACATAAACCGCTTAACACCTGTGGAGGCGTTATTGAAACTGCAGGAGATCAAGGGTAAGGTTAAGTAAATTGTGTTGTTTCGGAGGCCGTATTTGATGAGGAGTAAATCCATAGCATATATGTAATTGCCCGCTTTCCGTCATCCATGCTGTTAAAATCATATTAACTCTTGCAGCATAAATGACGCTTAACAGGTCTTTTGTATAATTTAGCCACACTTATGATAAAAAGGTTACTAACGCTGATCGCTATAAATCTTTTTGCAGTATTATGCTCAAATGCGCAGCCATGTACTTCAATTCCGGGCATGTCGCCCGATAATGCCTTACCGGTTTGCGGAACCTCCGTATTTCACCAGGATGTAGTAATAAATTGCTCTGGTAACGATGTGGCACAGGTTGGATGCCCGATTGGAATAACTTCAGCCGGTTCGTTTTGGTATAAATTCACCTGTTTTCAAACCGGCTCATTAGGGTTCCTGATCAGTGGCATTTCAAGTACCGATGATTATGACTGGGTCTTATTTGATATCACAGGTCGCAATCCCAATGACGTATTTACCAATTCATCGCTGGCTATATCTATTAATATATATGGATCCGGCGGCGGCACTGTACCTTTTCCGGAATCACCAACAGGCTGTAGGCCCGGCGCCAGCGGTAATGTACATTGCGAAGGCAATGCCAGCGGCAATACGCCATTTAATGCCATGCCAACGATCACTATTGGACGCGACTATTTATTGATGGTTACCAACTGGACTAGAAGCACAACGGGATATGATCTTACTTTTACAGGAGGCACTGCCAGCATCACCGACCCCAAAGAGCCACATATGGAAAGTGCCAGGGCAATTTGTGACGGGGTAAGCGCCAGTATAAAAATGAATAAACGGATGAAGTGCAACAGCCTTACAGCAAGTGGGAATGAATTTTTCATCACACCCGCTGTGGCCAATGTTATTTCCGCAACAGGTTTCGGTTGTAATGGAGGTTTTGATATGGATTCTGTATTGCTGACTTTTGATGCACCGCTACCACCTGGTAATTATATGATCAGCATAAAAAAAGGAGTGCCCGATGGAAATACCATTAAGGACAATTGTGACCGGGAGATACCGGAGAATGAAAGTATCCCCATGATCGTTTATCCATTGATACCAACACCGATGGATAGCATTTCGCCCCTTGGTTGTAAACCCGACGAGGTAACATTGGTTTTCAGAAAAAAAATTAAGTGCAGCAGTATTGCGGCAGATGGCAGTGATTTTAATATAACAATCCTTGCGGGTTCAGAGCCTGTGACAGTGGTTGGTGCTGCTGGCAATTGCAATGCCGACGGATTAACACAAATCATTAAAATAAAACTTGCCACCGCTTTATCGGCACCAATAAGAACCAAAGGAACGTACCGGATAGACCTGGTGGGTTCCATTACTGATGAGTGTGACCAGGTAACCACTACCGGTAGTCTCCTTTTTAATACGAAGGATACTGTGAATGCTGACTTTAACTATGCCATTAAATATGGCTGCGACCGGGATACAATCAATTATTTTCATAATGGTGCCAATGAAGTGAATTTGTGGCGATGGAATTTTGACAGAACCAGAACCAGCACGCTGCAAAACCCAACCTTATTGTATGGTACACCGGGGATTAAAAAAACTTTCCTCATCGTATCGAATGGCACATGCCGCGACAGCAGTGACACCGTTTCGATATTTATAGATAATGAAGTGAAGGCGGCGTTTGAAGCCACATCAGTAGTTTGCCCCAATGAACAGGCTATATTCAAGAATAATAGTACTGGTAACCTGGTAAGCTGGCGCTGGGATTTTGGCAATGGCATCATCAGTAATTTACAAAACCCGGCTCCGCAATCTTATCCGCTTCCCAGGGCCACCACCAATTTTTTTCCAAGATTGATCGTACAAAATAACCGGGGCTGTTCTGATACAGCCACCCAAAAAATTGTAGTGCCCAACAGCTGTTATATCGCCGTGCCTAATGCGTTTACACCCAATAGGGATGGGCTTAATGATGAATTGTACCCTTTAAATGCCTATAAAGCGACTGACCTGTTGTTTCGTGTGTACAACCGTGTGGGGCAGCTCGTTTTTGAAACCCGCGACTGGACAAAAAGATGGGATGGAAGGTTTAAAGGACAGCCTGCTGACCTGGGAACTTATGTTTGGATACTCACATACACCCATATTGAAACAGGAAAAAGGGTACAGCAGAAGGGCACGAGTATTTTGTTGCATTAATGCAGGTTTCTGGATACTTGATTCTTGATACTGGATGGAGCTCAATCGTTGAAAAGCTTTTAGATATTCAGGGTCTGCCCAGTATCCAGTATCTAGCATCCAGTATCGGCTCATCTCCCCAACATTTTCTGTTCATCTCTTTCTTCTCTCAGCATGGCGCCAAAATCCATTTTTCGAACCATGGTTTTTATTACCAGTGCAATTCGTTTTGTTTTGGTGGGTTCTGTTTTGGCACTTTCAATCCATTTTGTAAAATAATTGCGGTGGCCCTGCGGCAGGCTATTAAAATATTTTAAAGCTTCTGGTTCATCCTGTAAACATTCCAGTAATTCTATCGGGGGAAGGATGGGGGAGTGATCCAATTCCAGTTGCAGGGTAACCATTGCACCTTTTCTTTTGCCGATACCTTTGCGGATAGCGGCGTTAATGGTTAAAATAAATTCACCCTTTCCCATTGGTATCAGGGCGATCTTCTCCAATTTAAGATCATCGATCTTACCTTTTACCCGGTACGATTTTTTTACACCGGGATTTAATTTGTTAGCGATGGGGAATGGAACCACAATGTAGGTCCAGCCTGTTTTTTCGCCTTGCTGCGCAAATTGCAATATGGTAGTGCTAAAAGAAAGCATAAGTTACAAGATAAAAAATATTCAGCAGGGTTGCCAACTTTCATCAAACGCTTAAGTTTATTTGAACTGTATACAAGTTGTACAGTTGAGTAAGCTCTTCGCAACAGCAGCGTTAATTCCTTAGGGTAATCTTCATAAATGTAATAATTTGGTGTTTTGGATATAATACCGCCGGGTTTAAATCCTAAATAATTTGGTATGATTACTGTTATATGTATAATTAATAAACGATAAAAAATATGAAAAGATTATTACTGTTGCTGTTTATTGTATGCAGCTTTGCCAGCCAGGCTCAAAAAATCACAGGTTGTGGATTTAAAGTACCACCCCGTTCCCTCAAGACAAAATTCAGTTCAGTATACGAAGCCAGGGATATTGTAAAAACAATGCTGCAGAGTATCAGCTGGAAAGAGAACTTTAACATCAGGGAGGATAACGGTATCCGGAATGCATATGCCACCATTATTAATAATTCACGCTGGATCATCTACGACAATAATTTCCTGGAGGACATCGATGCATACACTTCTACCAAGTGGGCTTCAATTAGTATTTTGGCACATGAAATGGGACACCATTACTATAATCACGTGGTAAGTCGTAGCGGCAGTACGCCACCAAAAGAAATTGAAGCGGATGCATTTTCAGGATATGTAATGCAGCGGGTGGGCGCAACACTTAATGAATCAATTGCAGCTATCAGTGCCATTGCTACCGACTATGCCAGCAGTACGCATCCCGCTAAAAGAGATAGGGTAGCAGCGATAACCCGGGGTTGGAATACAGGAACCGGGGCTCCACCAACGACCACCAATCCAAATACAGGAGGCAACACAAACCCCAACACGGGTGGAAACACAAATCCTAATACCGGCGGTAACACAAACCCCAATACCGGTCAGGGAAATTCAACACCTGCTGACGATCCAAGCTGGATCAATCTTACCATGCAAAGCAACAAGGTTGAAACTGTATTATTGAGTGATGATGGCAAAACATACCAGCAGGCCGAATTAAAAGCTGGTGAGCCTTTTATTTTTAAATTTGAGGTGTACGAATATGGATGGTTAAAACTGCCTTACTATAATGGTTCCAGGATTTATAAATTAATGCACGGAAAGGACTATAGCATACTTTGGAACAGGAGAAAAAAGAACTGGACGGTGGTGGAAATTCCTGATTAAGTTTTTTTAAGTACCTTTTTGAATAAACACGTTGCTCATTATTCAATCTAATCGCTGCGATTCGTTGCACACGAAACATTTATTTCGTTTCGTGTGCAACGAACTGAGGCATGTGTTGGTTAATAGTTGAAATAATTCTTTTATTGACAAATGATTGAAGCGTGCCTTGCTATTTGTTGCCAGCTTCCATTTTTCATCATCCAGATGTTTGTAAAACGTCTTTTATACGTTTGTCCTGCTTTAACCCCCGGGATATCATTTCTTGATACAAAACTTTCATGTCCCATTGTGATAACGATCTTTTTTTGGAATTGTAGGCTTTCAATGATCCTTTCAAAAGAACTATAGTTGATCAGACCAGCTTTTTGGGTTTGCAAAACAGCATCGCGGTTCCCGGAAATATCATTTCTGGGATTGTTGACTAAAAACTCCGGAGCCCAAACCAGTTTGAGTGTATTTGTGTCCGCATTTAAAATTGCAGTTACTACAACCTGTTCAAGCCTTCGTATTTCAGATTCAGTTTTGGCGTTGCGCTGTGCATTGATAGCAAGTGTAGTAATAGTAAATGCCGT
>JANPIJ010000413.1:0-2851 GCA_031424955.1 Ferruginibacter sp.
GTATGGGTGAATGGTCATAATCTCGGAAGATACTGGAACAAAGGGCCGCAGTTTCGTTTATACTGTCCCGGAAATTGGTTGAAAAAGGGGAGAAATGAGGTAGTCGTTTTTGATTTACACCAGGCAACAGCGGCTTCTGTAAACGGATTGAAAACGTTGTATTAGTGTTACGTTATAATGTAGGTACAGGCCGCGGCGGGTACCTACAAGGTTTTCAATTGTTGAACCGGTTCGACATAGCATAAATAATATTAAAATACGGAATAGACGATAGCCACTGAAGTTCGACCATGGCTTCAACGCTGGTCGCCCAAAAATACAGGAAGATGAAAAGGAGTATCAGGCCAGCGCTTTCTCCCGGTAAGCCTTCGGCGATAACCCGGTTGATTTTTTGAAAAACTTATTGAAGTTGGACAGTGTCCTGTATCCGCAGTTAAAAGCTACTTCTGATACATTGTACCTGGTTTCGGTAAGGTATTTACAGGCTTTTGAAATTCTTACCTCATTTAAATAAGAAAAAAAGCATCGGTTCGTTTTCTGCTTGAACATCCTGCAGAAGGCGGGTGGGGTAAGGTTAGCCACTTTGGCGATTGAGTCCAGCGTAATATCCTCGTTATAATTTACCCTAACATAATTAAATATTTCGTTGAGGCGATCCGGGATATTATCGGGTATTGTTTCCTGGTAGCCTTCATGCACCATGCATTCCAAATCATCGGAAATAGAAAGCAGGTGAAGGATTTCCATCAGCCCGATAATTCGTTCAAAATCTTTTTTCTGTACTATTTCCTCCATCTTTTTCCCGATCACTACCCTTGTTTCACCCGTTACTTTTATGCCTCTTCCTGCCTTCTTTATCAGGGTATTTATTTTATTACTTTCTTTCAAATTATAGAAGTCTTTCGAGAAGACTTCTTTGTTGAAATAGGCCTCAATGGAATGTGAATGGTTTTGCTTTGAATCGTTAAGATGCCCCGCTGCATTTTTTAATTCGTGGGGGAGGTTAGAACCAACAAAAAAGATATCACCCGCATTGAAGGTATCCAGTTTATTGCCGATCATACTTTTCCCGTTACCCTGTTTGATGTATATCAATTCTAATTCGGGGTGATAATGAAAAGCCGAGTCGTAGGGATGTTTTCTTTCAATAAAAGCAATCTGGTTGTAAATGGAATGTGATATTTCTGTTTGTAGTGGACGCATTGCTAAGTATTGGTAATATAAATAAGTTAAATTTTTATATAGAAAAACCACGCTTTGTAATTTCCGGCAACTAAAAAAATATTAAATGATCAATGATAAATTGCTAATAATTTTGCCATTATTTGCTTTATTTTCTCCATTCGTGACAAATGTAGTGTAATTATTTAAAAAATAAAGCCAACTTCTTAAAAATATAATGAAAGTTCTTATCTTTAAAAAATAATGCTGCTATACCCTAATCCAATTCTACTATCGTAATAAAACACAGGCTGGTATGAAAATGAAAATCAATGCATATAAAAAAAGGATTGTAAAAAACCTGTATGTTAAAAAAACGCTTTCATGTGCTGAACTAAGCAGGCAGATCGAAAAAAGTCTTCCGGTTACTACCCAACTCCTGAACACACTTGCCGGCGAAGATTATGTGATTGAGACGGGCTATGCAAAATCTACCGGTGGAAGAAAGCCGGTTATGTATGCGCTCAATCCAAATGTTTTATATGTGGTGTCCGTAGCAATGGACCAGTTTGTAACAAGGATTGCCATTATGAATATGAATAATGAGTTTATCACCCCTGTTAGTATTTTCGAATTACCCTTGCTGAATAATGACCGGGCGCTGTCAATTTTGACGGAGAAAATAAAACAGGAAATAAATAACTCCGGCATACCCAAAACTAAGTTTGCCGGAATAGGAATTGGGATGCCCGGATTTATAGATGTAAAGCGGGGCGTAAATCATACTTATTTGCCAACAGGGGGCAGCAGCATTACCGAGTACATCCATGAAAAAATTAAAATACCTGTTTTTATAGATAATGATTCCAGTATTGTGGCATTGGCCGAGTTGCAGTTTGGTGCGGCCCGCGATACCAAAAACGCGATGATTGTAAATGTGGGCTGGGGGATAGGGCTGGGAGTAGTGCTAAACGGTGAATTGTACCGGGGCCATAATGGTTTTGCCGGCGAGTTTAGCCATATCCCGCTGCTGTTCAATGGCAAGTTGTGCTACTGTGGCAAAAGCGGCTGTCTTGAAACGGAAGCCTCCCTGGTAATTGTGGTGGAAAGAGCCATCGAAGGGTTAAGAACAGGGCAGGTTACCAGGCTGAAAGAATTGTCAGTAAACGACCTGGGAAAGGCCTTCCTGGAAATAATAAAAGCGGCGCAGGAAGGTGACCAGTTTGCAATCGGATTATTATCAGATAGCGGTTATATGATTGGGCGGGGAGTGGCCATCCTGATTCATATTTTTAATCCCGAATTTGTAATACTCAGTGGCCGGGGAGCGGTGGCCGGTAAAATTTTAGTAACACCCCTGCAACTGGCGATCAACGAATTTTGCATCCCAAGTTTGGCGAAGCATACCAGTATTAAAATTTCTGAATTGGGTGATGATGCGGAACTGATTGGAGCTGCGGCATTGGTGATGGAGAATTATGAAAAGGATGCAAAAGTGAGTGCGGCAAAAGTAAGGGTGCCGAAATCAATGGTTGGTTCAAATTAAAAGGAAGCAAATATTTGTTGGTTCTCCGGAAAAGCTGGTGTTATGTCAGGTTCGGTTCGTCGGAGACGGGTATTGCAGGTGTGTGACCCGTTTGAGGTGACTAACCAGGAATTCCCCGGGATTAATTAAACACATTTAAAAATT
>JANPIJ010000414.1:0-31421 GCA_031424955.1 Ferruginibacter sp.
TTTGTTTACAATAAAGGCACGTTTTTTAACGGTCATTTAATCAGGTAATAAAATTTGTTTACATACTCGCAAATTTAAAAGAACAGAACTGTTATGATAAGCATTATAGCACTGTTTCGGAACGAGCTATAAAACATGAGAAAATAGCCTGGCTAATTTTTCCGGTAATTGCTGGTAGGCGGGTCGCTTGCACCATCTTTCCGCATCAATTTTTTCCGCATCTTCCAGGTCTTTAAAAAAAACAGATCGTAACTGCTCAGCAAGCATAACATCATATAATAATACATTCACCTCAAAATTTAATTCAAAACTCCGGTAATCCATATTGGCAGTTCCTATAATGGATAGTTTTCCATCCGCAACCAGTGTTTTGGCGTGCACAAACCCTTTTTGATAAAGGTATATTTCTACACCTGCCAAAAGCAATTCTTCATAGTAGGATTTCGAGGCTGCATTTACAAGTTTGGAGTCACAAATACCCGGTGCCAGTAACTTTACTTTAAGTCCACTCAGCGCCGCAATTCTTAGCCCTTCCAGGATGCTATCGCCGGGGATAAAATAGGGCGTGGTGATCAGGATTTCTTTTTTTGCCAGGTAGATGGCCTGCAGTAAAGAAAAGAGAACGGATGGCTGGAGGGAATCGGGTCCACTGGCAGCCACCTGCAAAAAAGTATCGGCTGTATTTTTTGTATTGGATACAAAATGAAGTTCTTCAGCCTGTAGCTTTTCGGCACAGCAAAAATTCCAGTCAGTCAAAAAAAGATACTGTAAATAAAATACTCCCGGCCCGTCAATCCTTATATGAGTATCCCTCCAATACAATTTGTTCTTTGCATTATTGATATATTTATCGCATACATTTATTCCACCGGTAAATCCTGTCTGCCCGTCAATGACAATTATTTTTCTATGATTGCGGTAGTTGATCCGGTTAGCCAGCAGGTAAAACAACACTTTGTGAAAGGGGTAAATTTCGACTCCGGCCTTTTTCATTTTCTCCTCCGTTTTCTTTTTAATGGAAGGACTGCCAAAGTCATCATAAATGAAACGCACCTGCACTCCTTCGGTAGCTTTCTGTACCAGGATATCTTCTATCTGTTCGCCGATTTCATCCTGCTCGTAAATATAATATTCGATGTGGATATGGTGTTTGGCATTGCGAAGTGCTTCCAGCACTTCCGGGAATTTTTCTTCACCATTGATTAGCAATTTTACTTTGTTGCCATGGGTAAGCGGACTACGCAATTCCTTTGCCAGCATGGCAGCCAGTTCCTTGTTGTCTTCATCACGCATGTCAGCAGGGGTAGAGGTTCCATAACTATAAGCTGAAACCTGCTTTTTCAGCATTGCCAGCATTTTATCATTTTCAGCAGATTTTTTATCATACAGTTTTCGCCTCCAGTAATTGATGCCGAATAGGGTATAAAATACAATGCCACCCACCGGTATAAAAATGACCAGCATCAGGTAAGCCATTGTTTTGGTAGCACTCCTGGTTTCATAAATAACCCTAATACAAACAAGGATCATCAGCAGGATATAAAAAATAACAATCAATAATGTCCAGGTCATAAAAGATGGGGTTGCTTAAAGTCTGGTTACATTACCAAACCAACAATCAGGAAAGTAAGATACAGTTTTATGATCAGGCTGCGATAAAACTACGTAAGCATACATTTAAAAATGTTGATGCAAGTTGCACAAGATAATTGGTTGCCATAGCGGCCCCTCGTTGAGTGGATAATTTACCCACCTGTGTTGAATTGTTTGTTAAATAAGTTCGGGGCGCTTTAATGGAGTAACAAAAAACAATACTGGAGAGCTTCTGTTCGTTCGGTTTGGTCTGAGTTCCGTCATCTAATAGATTGTATCTTTAGAGGAACCAAAGGCGATCAAAAATATTTATGCTCAACCCCAGGTGCCAGAATCTGTCTGGGGTCTTATCGTTACTGCTCTCCCGGGATTATTTATGTGGAATATTTTTAAATCTTCTGCATTGGTCTTTTTGTTTAGCCACAGATCAATACTTTTTAGATTAGTAACAAGGAGACACAGGAAAGGATTCCTGCGCCTGTCAAAGATTTTTTCATCTTGTCTTGAAACCAAAGCCTACAATCCTATTTCTTCCATTTTAGTTAAAACCAAAAAAAGATTTGGCAGTTAAAACAAAACACTATTATCTTTGCTTAACAGTGTTAGATTATTTAACCACTGTAAAGAGGAAACAAAAAAATGGCCAGCAAAGAAAGGATATTACGATTGAAAGATGACACCAGGAATAATATCCTTGCGGCATCTATTGAAATTGTAAAAGAGGAGGGTTGGCAGGCGCTGAGCATGCGTAAGATAGCAGACAAAATAGAATACACAGCACCCATTATTTACGAATATTTTGCCAACAAAGACGCTATACTCAACGAGTTAACCAGGCAGGGTTATGTAAAGCTGGGCAAATTAATGGAAGTGGCCATCAGCGAACATACCGATCCGGCCCAACAACTGGAAGCCATGTGGCTGGCATATTGGAACTTTGCCTTTGCAGAAAAAGAATTGTACCAGGTAATGTATGGGGTGGAAGTAAACTGTTGCGCCATGCAGAATATGTGCCCGGATATACAGCTTCCAATGAATATGTTATGGGATAAGATTGAAGAGATCATCCCGGTAGAAAAAAGGACAGAGGAATATGTGGATACAAAGTATTATACTTTCTGGTCGGTGGTTCATGGGTTGATATCCATCAACATGACCCGCAAACTGACTTCTGATGAACTAAATAAACAAGTTTTAAAAGACGCAATCAGCGGCATTATTAATTCTATGAAATAGCAGTTTTTTTTTGCTTTTTTACTTAACACTGTTAAACGATTTAATCACGTTATACTCAAACAACATGAATCAAAATACCAAACAACAACCAATCTCATTAAGCCCATAATTTACAGGTTGGTCAGCTCTTTTCAACAAAGGGCGATCATTCAACTTTTTAATAAAATGCAGGCAGGCACGAACGATCCGGAAGTTCAACCGCTAACTGCACCCTCTGACAGTCCAGGAAATGACTGTTTTTTTTACACCAATCACTTAACACCGTTAAACAATTTAATTACGTTATGAACAAGCTAATCACTTACATTTTATACGGCGGTATTATTTACCTCGCCTCCTGTGCCGGACAAGCCATGAACCCAGCTCCGCCACCACCATCACTTCCCGTTATTAAAATCAATTCCGGCACTGCCACCACCTGGCTGGAATACCCGGCCTCCATTGAGGGCACTACCAATGTGGAGATTCGCCCGCAGGTAAGCGGTTACCTGGAAAAAATTTATGTGGAAGAAGGTGCTTATGTAACCAAGGGCCAGCCATTATTCCGAATCAACAGCAGGGAGTACAACGAATTTAGCAACAGTGCATCTGCCTCCGTGCAGGCAGCCAAAGCAGCCATTGAAAAAGCACAGGTCGAATTCGACCGGCTAAAACCACTGGTAGACAACAATGTGATATCACCGGTTCAATTAAAAACCGCTAAAGCAAACCTGGATGTCGCCAGAGCTACCCACGCACAGGCCATATCATCCAAGGGAAGTGCGGATATTACAGTAGGGTACACTTTAATATCAGCACCGGTTAGTGGCTATATCGGTCACATCCCTTTTAAGCAGGGTAGCCTTATCGGC
The DNA here is from genome assembly GCA_031424955.1 of Ferruginibacter sp. Lineage (GTDB taxonomy): Bacteria > Bacteroidota > Bacteroidia > Chitinophagales > Chitinophagaceae > Ferruginibacter. Next base: position 3,681 of record JANPIJ010000414.1, read on the forward strand.
AAGGGTGAGTCGTTACCGCTTACCGTATTGTCTGATGTAAACAATGTACATGCCTATTTCTCTATGAGTGAAGCCGATTTTTTATCCTTTATTTCCGGGTATGAAGGCAAGTCGACTGAAGAGAAAATAAAAAATATTCCCCCTGTTGACCTACAACTGCCAGACAATACAATCTACAATGCCAAGGGCAAGATAGAACTGGTACAGGGACAGTTTGACCGGAGTTCCGGTACCATCAGTTTCAGGGCAATATTCGCCAATACTGAAAAACTCCTACGTTCAGGCATCACCGGTAAAATACGCATTCCATCACTTCACCAGGACCAGTTGTTGGTGCCGCAGGAATCAACCTACGAAATGCAGGATAAGGTGTTTGTATTTGCCCTCGGCGACAGTAACAAAGTAGTTAGCAAACAAATAATCGTAAGCGGAAAAAGTGGTAATAATTACCTGGTCAGCAATGGCCTCTCCAGCGGTGAAACCATTGTATTCAGTGGCATACAGCGGTTGAGGGATGGGGCAGTAATTACGCCGCAGATGGCCCCCCTGCCCCCCGAAGGGGGGTTCTAAGAAGGCTCTTTTAAATTTTGAGAAGTAGACGTTTTCAATTTCAGTTTTATTTTATTCCTGTCTTTGAAATAACAAACACAATACTGTTTTAACAATGCATTGAATACTTTATTTGGCTGTTGAAATTTAAAATGCAACCCCATTTACATGCTGTAAACATCATGATGTTCTTGTCTTAACACCTTCTTCGGAGGCGCGGGGGGAGGCTTCTATAACACAATCAAAGATTCACGATGGTATGCGGTACAAGGGAGTCCCGAAATTCGGGATTGACATAACACAACGATGATGCACAAAGTTGCTTCTTTGTTAGGACAAAACTTAACCCTAAGAAAACCCCACTAACAAATATTTAAAAACATCTTCAAACATAAGGCTCTAACGCCCCTCCTTCGGAGGGGTTGGGGGAGGCTTTTTATTTTTTCTTTATGTTCAAAAAATTCATAGAACGCCCGGTACTTTCCACAGTGATCTCTATCCTGTTGGTATTGCTCGGCATCGTATCATTATTTTCGTTGCCTCTTACACAGTTTCCGGATATAGCTCCGCCCGCTGTACAGGTAACCGCCAGCTATCCCGGTGCAAGCGCCGAAGTAGTGGCCCGCTCAGTAGCAACCCCGTTGGAAGAAGCCATCAACGGTGTGGAAAACATGACTTACATGACTTCCAACTCCAACAACGATGGCACCATGACGCTGAGCGTATTTTTTAAATCCGGCACCGATCCGGACATTGCTTCGGTGAATGTTCAAAACCGGGTAGCCAAAGCCAACAGCCTGATTCCGCAGGAAGTATTGCAGGCCGGGCTCAGCACACAAAAGCAACAGAACAGTATCATCATGGCCATTGCTTTGTATAGCAAAGACACCGCTTATGATGAGGCCTTTTTGCAGAACTATGCAAAGATTAATATTGTGCCGGAAATTCAGCGAGTACACGGCGTGGGCCAGGCCACCATCTTCGGTTCAAAAGATTATGCTATGCGGCTTTGGCTAAAGCCTGACCGGCTGTCTGCTTACAACTTATCCGCACAGGAAGTGCTGGCCGCTATACGGGAACAAAACCTGGAAGCTGCACCCGGCAAATTTGGTGAAGGAAGTACCGAGTCTTTTGAATATGTGATCAAGTACAAGGGCAAGCTCAACCGGAATGAAGATTATGAAAATATCATCCTGAAAAGTAACAACGATGGATCCACGATCCGGCTCCGGGATATTGCCCGGGTGGAGTTTGGTTCATTCAGCTATACTGCCGATGCAAAAGTTGATAAGGGGCCGTCCACAGGGATACTGATTTATCAAACTGCCGGTTCCAATGCCAACGATATCCTCACCGAAGTGAACAAGATCATGGAGGGAGTAAACAAGACTTTACCAAATGGTATTAAAACATTTGTGCCTTACTCTTCCAAGGAATTCCTGGATGCCTCCATTGATAAAGTAAAGCGCACGTTGATTGAAGCATTCATCCTGGTGTTTATTGTGGTGTTTATTTTCTTACAGGATTTACGCTCCACGCTGATCCCCGCTATTGCGGTGCCGGTGGCTATCTTAGGTACGTTCTTCTTTATGCAGTTGTTTGGGTTTACCATCAACCTGCTTACCTTATTCGCACTGATACTGGCCATCGGTATCGTGGTGGATGATGCCATCGTAGTGGTGGAAGCGGTGCATACCAAAATGGCGACCGAACACTTGCCCGCCAGGGAAGCCACGATTAAAAGTATGGGTGAAATATCAGGTGCCATCATCTCTATCACACTGGTAATGGCTGCCGTGTTTGTACCGGTAGGTTTTATGCAGGGCCCCGCCGGGATTTTTTATAAGCAGTTTGGTTTTACATTGGGTATCGCCATCCTGATATCAGCATTGAATGCGCTTACCTTAAGCCCGGCGCTGGCTGCGTTGTTTTTAAAAAATAATCATATTGCAGGCGAAAAGCCCAAAGGATTTAAAGAAAAATTTTATAGTGCATTTAATGCCGGCTTTAATAACCTCACCAACCGCTACACCAATAGTCTTAAATTTTTGGTTAAAACAAAATGGATCGCCTTAACCGGATTGGTTGTCATCACCATCAGCACCATCGCGTTGGTAAAACAAACACCCACTGGTTTTATACCCACCGAAGACCAGAGCATCTTCCTCTATTCGCTGAACATGCCCGCAGGTGCTTCGCTGGACAGAACAAAGAAAGTGGTGGAAAGAGTGGACAGCATCATTGCCACCGTGGAAGCAGTAGAGAAATCTTATAGCGTGGCTGGTATGAATATCATCACCAACGCTACCAGTCCCATCAGTGCACTGGCTTTTGTAAAATTGAAGAAGCCGGGAACAAGGGGAAAGACAGAAGATATCAATCAAATTCTTGGCGAAGTAAACCAGAAGCTCTCTGTGATTTCCGCCGCAGATTTGTTCACCTTCACCTTACCCACAGTGCAGGGCTTTGGTAATACCAATGGCTTTGAAGTGTTGCTACAGGATAGGGCAGGGGGCAAACTGGAAGACCTGAGCAGTACAGCATACGGCTTTATCGGCGAGTTGATGAAGCGCAAAGAGATCGCTTATGCCTTTACCACCTTCAACACCGGTAACCCGCAGTACAAGTTAAATATCGATGAAAGCAAGGCCAAACAACTGGGTGTTTCCATTAGCGAATTATTGCAAACATTGCAGGTGTATTATGGTAGTTACCAGGCATCCGATTTCAATCGCTTTGGTAAACAGTACAAAGTGATCATGCAGTCTGATATTGCCTACCGTGTGGACCCGGCAACTTTGAATAATGTGAATGTAAAAAACAATGCAGGTCAAATGATACCGGTTAAAACGCTGATCAATTTAGAGAAAGTATATGGTCCCGAAACAGTGACCAGGAACAATTTGTTCAATGCGGTCACTATTAACGGTATCCCCAAACCGGGCTATAGTTCCGGTGAAGCGTTGAAGGCGGTTCAGGAAGTAGCGGCTGATTACCTGCCCCGTGGTTATGCCTACGAATGGGCCGGATTGACCAGGGAAGAACAACAGGCGGGGTCACAAACCACCTGGATATTCATCATGTCGATTGTGTTTGTTTACTTCCTGTTAGCGGCACAATATGAAAGTTATATCCTTCCACTGGCGGTTATTTTATCAGTACCTACCGGGCTATTAGGTGTTTTCGCTTTCATCAATATGGCAGGCATTGAAAATAATATTTATGTACAGGTAGGCCTTATCATGCTCATTGGCTTACTGGCAAAAAATGCCATCCTCATTGTGGAGTATGCGGTACAAAGAAGAAAGCTGGGTTATAGCATCACAGCGTCAGCCATTGAAGCAGCCAGGTTGCGTTTGCGCCCGATACTCATGACATCATTCGCATTCATCGCCGGCCTGATTCCATTGGTAAGCGCTACCGGTGCATCCGCCATGGGCAACCGTTCCATCGGTACCGGGGCAGTAGGTGGTATGTTGACCGGGGTATTGCTGGGCATCTTTATCATTCCGGTATTATTTGTAGTATTCCAATCCTTACAGGAAAGGGTAAGCGCAAAATCAAAACCGGTAACAGCAATTGAACCGTTAGTGCCGTCAATTGTTTGAGCTGAATTAAAAATTAAAAATTAAAAATTAAGAATTAAGAATGTGGATTGCCACTCTACACCTTAATAAAAGCGATTCAAAGTAGCAGGGTATAAGCCCCTCTCTTTTGTCGAAGATCCCGATTTTTTCGGGAGAGAGGGGTTGGGGTGAGGTCATTGGGAATTCGAAACAAAAAGCAGCATATTTAAAATGAACCCAGCATCACTCAATAAATAACACCATCAAATTTCCTGTTATCAAACAAAACATAAAATACAAATCATGAACAAGTATTTAATAACATATATCACATTACTAGCCCTGGCAGTGTTATCTTCCTGTAAAGTATCAAAGGATATCACCACTCCGCAGGCTCCATTGCCTGTAGTTTACAGGGATGCTGCCGATACTGATTCAGCTAGCATTGCAGCCATTCCATGGAAAATATTTTTTACAGATGCTGCACTACAAAACCTGGTTGACAGCGCCATCACCAACAACTATGATATGCAGGTGGCACTAAAAAATATAGAAGCTGCACAGTTGATCGTACAACAAACCAAACTGGGGTATTTTCCCGAAGCAAAATTGCAGGTGGGTGCCAGCATCAACCGTCCTTCAGACAATAGTTTGAACGGATTAAGCCTGAGCCAGTTTCTTGGAAAATCTTATGTGGAAGATTACAGTGTAAGTGCGGTGCTTTCCTGGGAAGCGGATATCTGGGGCAAGATAAAAAACCAAAAAGCCAAAGCATTGGCGACATACCTGCAAACAGGCGAAGCAAGAAAGGCAATACAAACCAACCTGGTATCCTATGTTGCCAAGGGTTATTACAACCTGCTGATGCTGGATGCACAACTGGCCATCGCTAACAAAAACCTCATGCTCAATGACAGCACATTACGCATCATCAAACTGCAATACGAGGCAGGGCAGGTAACGGCATTGGGGGTGCAACAGGCGGAGGCGCAGCGTTTGGTGGCAGTACAATTAATTCCCCTGCTGCAACAGAACATCACGATACAGGAAAATGCGCTCAGCGTTTTGACTGCTGTATTACCTGCCACCATTCAGCGTACAAATGCTATCAGCAATATCGTGTTCACAGAAAATTTATCAGCCGGTGTTCCTGCGTTATTGGTTAGCAACCGGCCCGATGTGAAGAGTTATGAATTAGCATTAAATATTGCCAATGCGAATACCGGTATCGCAAAAGCCAATATGTATCCTTCACTTACCATCACTGCGGCGGGTGGAATTAATGCCTTTAAAGCAAGTAACTGGTTCAATATTCCGGCTTCCCTGTTTGGTACAGTTGCAGGTGGCATCACGCAGCCCCTGTTTCAACGCAAGCAATTAAAAACACAGTACGAATTATCAAAACTGGAAAGGGAAAAAACAGTGATACAGTTCAGGCAGTCGGTACTGACAGCAGTAGGCGAAGTGTCAGATGCATTGATCAAAACGGAAAAGATAAAAGAGCAGGAAGCCATTGCCACAACAAGGGTGAATACATTGCAGCAGGCTATCTCCAATGCTGATTTGTTATTCAAAAACGGTATGGCCACTTACCTGGAAGTGATTACCGCACAAAGCAATACCCTGCAGGGCGAACTGGAACTGGCCGCACTAAAGAAAGACCGGTTGAATGCAGTGGTTGATCTGTACCGTTCAGTAGGGGGTGGGAAATAATATATAGCATTTACCAAACAAACATAATGATGGAACCAAATTCAACAGCAGGAGAAAACGCAAACGGCAATATTTCAATGATCAATCCTGAAATTCTTTTTGCCCTATCGGAGGATGATTTTTCAGAATGGACATTTTACGAAGATTCCATTTATGCATCAGCATTCAGTTTCAAACCAGCCCTCATTGCCCATAGTGCTGCGGCAACAAAAGGGCTTAGAATAAAAAGAGAACAAGCCGCTTAACTATTTTGCCCATCGAAAAAAAAATAGTCATCCCAGGTGAAAACATTTGGGGTACGAAACAAAAAGAAATATTCAAATATTAATCAATCAATCAAACAACAATCATGTCAAAATTAAAAAACAAAGTTGCAATCGTAACAGGGGCTTCCAAAGGAATTGGTGCCGGTATTGCAAAAGCATACGGCACCGAAGGTGCATCTGTAGTAGTGAATTATTCTTCTGATAAAGAAGGTGCTGACCGGGTGGTAAATGAAATTAATACCAACGGTGGTAGAGCAATCGCTGTGCAGGCAAATGTTGCATTGTCAACAGATGTAAAGCGTTTGTTTAAAGAAACAAAAGATGCATACGGGCAAGTAGACGTGCTGGTAAACAATGCAGGCGTATTCAAATTTGAACCATTGGAAGCGATCACAGAAGAAGAATTTCACCGGCAGTTCAACATTAATGTGTTGGGTACCGTATTGGCCACTCAGCAGGCAGTTGAAGATTTTGGTACTAACGGGGGCAGCATCATTAATATCAGTTCTGTAGTTAGCAGTAATCCTCCCGCTTATTCTGTAGTTTAATCTGCAACCAAGGGTGCAGTAGATACCATTGCGGTTGCCTTGTCAAAAGAATTGGCAGGTAAGAAGATAAGAGTAAACACCCTTGCACCTGGTGGTGTGGAAACAGAAGGCACACATACCGCTGGTATCATCGGCAGTGAATTGGAAACTCAGATGGTAGCAGGCACACCATTGGGCAGAATAGGGCAACCGGACGATATTGCAAAAGTGGCTGTGTTCCTGGCCTCTGACGATGCGGAGTGGATAAACGGGGAGAAAATCAATGTGTCCGGTGGATTGAGATAATTGCAGTTAATCACATAAATGTAAAACACCTGCCTGCATTCCAGGCAGGTGTTTTGCGGTTTTATATCAATCCCAATTTAAAGAAATTAAAGCCCGAAATGAGGGGAGGAGTCATCGTCTCGCTCCACTCATTACTCATCACTCATCACTCATTATTAATCATTCATTTCCATCACATACTCAAACAAGCATAATAAGAAGCTCCAATCAACGGCGCTTTTTCATTCAAAATAACTTTTACTGTTACTTCTGCCAATAATTGTCTCATCCGTCCACTGTTATGAAATACTTCTTTCCAGGTATCCGGGTTGAGCAAGGGCAGTAATTTGGGTGCAATGCCGCCTGCAAGGAAGAGCCCGCCGGTAGCTTTTAATTTTAACACCAGGTTTACCGCTTCTATGGCGAGGTAGCGGTTAAACATTTCGATGGTCTCTACGCATACGGGGCAGGTTCCTTCCAGCGCTGCCTTGCTGATTACAGGTGCAGGATCAGTGTCTTCCATTTGTTTCAACAACCAATCCGGTCGCTGCTTTTTTTCTACTTCAGTGAGGTATTGCCAAAGAGCAAATATGCCATTGCCACTCAATAGTCTTTCCCAGCTTACCCGTTCCAGCCTGCCCAGCATAAAGTTCAAGACCGCCATATCTCTCGTGGTACGTGGCGCAAAATCACTATGCCCTCCCTCTGAGGCAAACGGGTGATACCGGTAGCCATCAAAATAAAGTCCGGCTTCGCCCAAACCAGTGCCTGCGGCCAGTATGGCAATATTACCGGGTGTTTCATTGGAACCTTTGTATAGTACACTCAACTCTGATTCTTTAAGTCCGGCCAGTCCATAGGCAGTCGCTTCCAGGTCGTTCAAAACTGCGACCGGGCTTCCACCAATATGCTTACTGATCTCATCGTCATCCACCTCCCAGTCGAGGTTGGTAAACTTTACCTTGCCATCTACGATAGGGCCTGCTACAGAAAGGCATATACTATCCGGGTATGTTTGTCCCTCCAAAAAATTGTTCAGGATATCGTTGAAAGATGAGTAATCTTTACTGACATACCGGGTTTCCTTAATGGATTCCAACTTCCCGTCTGCAAACCGGCCCAGCATCATATTCGCTTTCGTTCCACCAATATCACCGGCCAGGATAATGGTTTCACCTTCATCCGGGGATGATAAATTTTTAAATGCTATGGGTAACAGTAAATTTAAATGCTTCATATATTGAAAGGTAAAACATAAATCATAAACCACACCAACTCCATTATTTATTATCTTGAATCATGAAGAAAATACAATATGGAATTATTGGGTTTGCTGCAGGGATACTGGGGAGCCTTTTAATGGCGATTATTGAAATGAAATTAATGAAGCATTTCCAGCTGGATGTATACATGCCTTTTGTAATTGGTATCACCGTTATTGTAAGTGTGATAACTGGTGTGTTCACTGGTATGAAGCTGTCAAAACGATATTGATTTCAATTTGATGGTAATTGTTTTCAACAAATGACATGCATACAATCAATGTTTTTGCCAGTAATAAAAATATTTTTAATTTTTGTCCAAATCGCATTTCTCAATCGTCATTGGGTTGTAATCAACAAATTTTAACAATCAAAAATTACTACAATGACGGCAAAAGAAAATTCGCTCAACTGGTTTGAAATATCTGTTTCAGATATTAACCGGGCTAAAAAATTTTACGAAACCATTTTTGAAATTAGCATGCCGCAGAATGAAATGATGGGAATGCAGATGGCATTTTTTCCATCCGAAGACATGAATGGAAAAGTTTCCGGCAGCCTGGTAGAGGGGCGCATGAACAAACCTTCCGCAGAGGGCGCTAAAATTTACCTCAACGGAAACCCGGATTTATCCAGTGCGCTTTCAAGAGTAGAAGCGGCCGGAGGCAAAGTATTAATGCCCAAAACAAATATCAGCGCCGAGATTGGTTTCATGGCTTTTTTTACGGATACAGAAGGAAACGCAGTAGCACTGCATTCCAGTAAGTAATCATTTTAAGTACTGACTTAATTCGTGTAACCCGAGAAAACAATTCGTGTAATTAACACAAAAAAATCATGTCCTACACATAATCTTACATCATCAAAACAAATACAATGAAAGAATTCTTATTGGTATTTAGAATGGACGTTACGGCAAACCCGGCCCCGCCATCACCCGAACAAATGCAGTCTACTATGAAACAGTGGCAGGATTGGATGGGTAGTATTGCAGCTCAAAATAAACTCGCCAATCCGGGCAACAGGTTATCTTCCGATGGCAGGGTAGTAAAAGCCGGCAACCTGGTTACGGATGGGCCCTATGTTGAAATTAAGGAAGCCATTGGGGGGTATATCATAGTAAAAGCAGCTTCACTGGATGAAGCCGCCGAATTGGCAAACGGCTGCCCCATACTGGCCATCAACGGTAATGTGGAAGTGCGTACGATTGTACCAATGAATGATAATAATTAACAAACCAGTTTGCTCCTGTAATTTTACAGGAGCATTCGTTTTATGGAAGAAAAAGAATTGATACCGCATTTGTTCAGAACGGAATACCGGAAAATTGTTTCGGTGCTCTGCAGGCTGTTTGGTATTGATCATATTGAAATTGCGGAAGATATTGTAAGTGATACTTTCCTGCTGGCGACTGAATTGTGGGGATTAAAGGGATTACCCGAAAATCCAACTGCATGGCTGTATACGGTATCCAAAAATAAAACAAAAGACTACCTGAAACGACACACAATTTTCGCTCAGAAAATTGTTCCGGGAATAAAACAAACCACCAGTGAACCCTACGATTTTGAAATTGATTTGTCGGGCAAAAATGTTACGGATAGCCAGTTGGCGATGATGTTTGCCATTTGTCATCCATCCATTTCAACCGCCGCCCAGGTTGGCTTATCATTAAATTTGCTTTGCGGATTTGGAGTAGAAGAAATTACCGATGCCTTTTTAACCAACAAGGAAGTTATTTACAAAAGACTGAACCGTGCCAAAGAAAAATTAAGAACGGAGAAAGTAAAAATAGAGCAACCTTCTCCTTTGGAAATTAATGAAAGATTGGCTGCCGTTTTAACAACCCTGTATCTGTTATTTAATGAAGGCTATTATTCCGCTTCACAAAATACTACTTTGCGAAAAGAGCTTTGTGTGGAAGCCATGCGGCTAAACCTAATGCTTATTGAAAATGAGCAAACCAATTCAGCATCCGCCAATGCCCTCCTTTCACTGATGTGTTTTCATTCCTCCAGGTTTGAGGCAAGAACAAATAAAAACGGGGAGATCATTTTATATGAGGACCAGGACACCCGGTTGTGGAATACCGATTTAATCAATAAGGGAGAATATTATTTGAACAAAGCTTCTCATGGCAAGCAGCTAACAAAGTATCACCTGGAAGCAGCTATTGCTTACTGGCACACTAAAAAAAATGATTCTGCAGAAAAATGGGAAAACATTTTACAACTCTACAATAGATTACTTCAGTTGGAGTATTCACCAATAGCTGCATTAAACAGAACCTATGCGTTTTCCAAAGCCAACGGAAACAAAGAAGCGATTGTTGAAGCCGAAAAATTAAACCTTAGCGGTAATCACCAATATCATTTATTGTTAGGAAGCCTTTATACCAATACAGACAATGCAAAGTCGCTTGAACATTTTCAAATATCACTGGGGCTTGCTAAATACGATGTAGATAAAGCCGGAATAATAAAGAAAATAAAAGGCCTGGAGTTAAAAAAACAGGACAAGCAATAACAGTTTATTGCCTATTTTTCAAATACCACTGAATCTGTTTCAGCGCCTGACTGCTCCAATATAGTGGCAATGGCTGCTGTCATGGCATCCGGCCCACAGATGTAAAAATGTTTGTGGAAATCAGCGACATGTTTTTTTAGAAAGTCTTCATCGATATAGCCGCTTGTATACTTTGCATTTACTTCTTTTGTAAGAACGAATATCGCTTCATCGCCGAGCATTCCGGTGAGATCTTCTTCACAAATAATATCGGCGGCTGTTTTATTGGAAAAGAAAAGTTTGTTCCCTTTTAGTTGATGCGCTTTATGCAATTGCCGCATGATGGAAAGAAAAGGAGTAATACCGGCACCGCCCGCAATAAAATAGCCCGGCCCTTTGTATTCAATAGCGCCCCACACATCGTTTATAATAAGCCCATCGCCTGGTTCCAACTGGTGTAGCAGGTCGGTAACACCATGATGATCTTTGTATCGCTTGATCGTAAACTCCAGAAAGGGATCTTCATTTAAAGAAGTAAAGGTAAAGGGCCTCTTTTCTTCCGTCATGCCGGGTTTGTTTACTGCAACTTCAGTTGCCTGCCCGGGTACAAATTGATAACCCGCAGGCTTTTCAACCCGGAAACTTTTTACATCATGCGTAATTTCTTTGATACTAAGAATCTTTACTATATCTGGCATAGCAGTATGATTATTTCATGATAGATAATGCGTATACAAATATACCGTACGAAATTAGATGGCCTTTGTTTTTTTACCTTTCAAATTTAAATTTAACCTCAGCGGGGGTATTGGGCAATGCCTTCCTCACTTTGCTGCTTATTTACGGCATAACTGTGTATTTATGATATCAATCCTTAACAAACCATCCCAAAAATGAAAATTTAATCAGGCATTATATTAGCACCGTTGCAGGAAAATATAATATTATGGAAAAAATTGAAAAAATGCACATGATGGACAAGATGCTGCGTGAACTGGAAGATATTACGAATAGCCAGACATCGTTACTAAAAAAGATTTCCCAATTGGAAGCAGAAAATATTAACCTTGGAAATACGCTCCTCGACAAAAGATTGCCCGATATTCATGAAAAAGTAGACGAGGCATTGATTGAAGTAACTGCCGTAAACAAAGAATTTGCTGAAGTAAGAGAAAAATTTGTGACGGATAACAAATTAAGCGAAGTGTTACCGGAAGCAACCAATAACTAATAAAAGTTACATTAAGCAGGAACGCAGGTTTTGCGTCCCTGTTTATTTTTGCCTTTCGGGAATGATACTGCCGGGTGGTTTTACAAGCGGTCTCTCAGCTTATCAGGTTGGTAAACCTGTTAAAAAAGTATTGAAAATCTTTCGGGATATCTATATGTATCGCCTGATTTATACCAAAAAACTTTATTGAATTTGCTGCATATACTCCGCAATGTCGCGTTCAGTAGAATGCTCACTTTTTTGTAAACTGTCAATAATCCGCTGTCTTTCACTTTCATTTTTGTTCTGGCTTAATTTTTCCTTTGCCTGTACATCTTCTACCGTAATCCTGAAAGGTACAATTGCCTGTAAGAGTTTTAGTTTCATATCAGCCGGTAAATTTTTCCATTGATCCAGGTACTCCGGTTCATATCGGTTAATCAATTTTTCAAGTTCATCAATTCCACCTCTTTCATCACTGACAATTTCTGCTTTACCGTAGGTATGAACAGACATATAATTCCAGGTAGGAACATTCAACTCACTATCATAGTGCCTTGGTGAAATGTAAGCATGTGGTTCAGCAAAAATTACGAGCACCTGGTTTTTATTGGTCAACTGTTTCCATTGGCTGTTGGCTTTTGCGAAATGGGCCGACAAGATGAGTCCTGTTTCAGATTCCGTTATTACAAAGGGCAGGTGGGTGGCAGCTGGCATATTATCTTCTACTGTTACAATGGTGGCAAAAGAATAAGCTTTCATAAAACTGATCATTTTGTCCCGGTCCGTCATTTTATTTAAATGGGGTATATACATAATTATATTTTGCAGTAACAAAATTGAGCATTTTAAACCAGAAGCCAACTCACCAAAACGGAGGATTCGGGAGTAGCGGTTAATAAACGCTCTTTGTGGAAAGAAAACTATTTGTGTGGGCCGCCGCTTTATTCAATGTATGTTTTATTAATTCCGGGTTCCACAACCGGCTAAACATCAACAGTTCTTAATTATTGGTGGGTATTTCCTATTTTGTGTATAAATCAATCTGTTTATCTGAAAACATACCCGGGTGATGAACGTTTATTTGTTTTTTGTTTCAGGGAAAATTAAATGGTATTTTTTACCCGGTGTACTGTCTGCCTGCCTGTTTTTTTCCTGCACATCCAAAAAAGCATCTCCCGTTGACAAAGAAAAATTAACTGCACCGGTTAGCAGCGATACTGGGAAAATAAACGGAATCATTAGTAAAGCGCTTGCCTTCAATCAAACCGATGGTGATTCACTTTGTTATTATGCAGATATGGCGCTTCAGCAGGCAACCGCCATTTCTTTCAGGGAAGGTGTTGCAAATGCTACTTCCGCAATGGCTGCCTGTAACAGGAAGAAGGGTGATTTTTCAGCAGCCGTTTCATTATTTCTTTCCGCCATTAATATGTTCGACAGCCTGGGGCTCAAACAACAACGAATAGACGCTCAATTGTTACTGGCCAATGTGTATAAGGAAATTGGTGGCGAAAAAGGAACAACTGAATATTTGCAGAAAGGATTAATGCTTTCGGAAAAGTCGGAGATTGAGGCCAGGAGCGTAAATTATATAACCGGAATGGTCAACAGCCTGAGTATGCAAGGCATTATCTTAAGGGATACCTGGAAGCTGGACAACAGTAATCACGGGATGGACAGTGCCTTTACAAAATATGAAAATGCCTTGCAACTGATACAGCAAACCGGGCAGGCAAAGGAACAACTCGGTAAACTATACAATAATATCAGCCAGGTATACAATGAGCGGGACAAAAATTACCCCGTGGCATTATCCTACCTGCAAAAAGCAGTAGCTTTTAATACGGAGAAGAATAACCTCAACAGTCTGTCCTTTAATTATGGCAATATATCCAATGTGTACCTCGGTATGGGAAACGTTCGGCAGGCGCATGAATACGCCACAAAAATGCTGGATGTTTGCAACCGGTTAAAGTCGCCTCACCGGATGCTGAATGCCTACCTCACGCTGCATAAGCTGAATAAACAATTGGGTCATTTTGACTCCGCCCTTTACTACCACGAATTATTTGTGGTAGTTTCTGATTCGATTACCAATGTAGAAAAAGCCGGCCAGGTTGCTGAGATGCAAACCAGGTTTGAAACAGCAAGGAAAGAGCTGGAAATTGCAAGGCTAAGCAAATCGGACAAAGAGAACAAACAACGAATAATGCAGGTGGCGGTTGTAGCTGCGATTTTGTCGTTATTGCTGGGTGCATCGCTTTGGCTGTACCGTCGTTTGCAGGGGCAAAAAAAGCAGATCGATGAACAATCCAGCCGGCTGCAATGGATGATGAAGGAACTCCATCACCGCGTAAAAAATAACCTCCAGATTGTTTCCAGCTTACTGAACCTGCAAACCTACCGGTTAACAGACAGCGAAAGTATTTCTGCCTTAAAAGAAAGCCAGTTAAGGGTGCAGGCAATGTCGCTGATACACCAGCGTTTGTACCAGGCAGAAGATGTATCACTGGTAAATTTTAAATTTTATATCAATGATTTAGTGGAAACGCTGATGAAAGCTTATGGTTATACAGCCGATGAATTTGACCTTGATTTGCAAATTGGCAGGGAACTGCTGGATGTGGATACTGTATTGCCAATGGGGTTGATGGTGAATGAAATAATAACCAATGCATTTAAATATGCCTATACTGAAGAAAGAAGACCCTTGTTAATAATAAGCCTGCAGGATGAAGGCAGCCAGTTGAAACTGGAGATAGCTGATAATGGCCCCGGTATGCCAATTATTAACAATCAATACAAAAGCAAGGGCTTTGGTAAAAGCCTGATTGATGCATTAACCAAACAGCTTAAGGCCAGCTACACGGTGGATGGAACTGCCGGTATGGCCTGGCGTTTTAATATTCCATATACCAAACAACAGGCAGCATAGTATGAAGGACAATATACAGGTAATGATCGTGGAAGATGAAGCAATTGTTGCGATGGACCTTTCCATGGGCTTGCAGCAGGATGGATACAACGTGGTAGGCATCGCGGATAATTATGAGGAAGCCATGCAATTATATAAAGACAATGATGTGGATATTTTATTGATGGATATTCATATTTATGGCGACAAAGATGGAGTGGATACGGCTACCGACCTGATGAAAATAAAAGAGGTACCCCTCATTTTTTTAACTGCCTTTACAGATGCGGCTACCATAGAAAGGGTGAAGCATACCGGGCCGGCTGCCTTTCTTACAAAACCATATAATATCGAAAACGTTCGCATTGCAATTGACCTTGCACTTCATCATTTTGCTGCTGTAAAAAAGGAACAACCCGGTGCTAAAGTATTGCCGATTCAACAGGCAAATACAGCAGAAAAAAAGAGTGATAAAGAACAGTTTCTGCAATTGAATGATTATTTATTTATCAAACAGAATTACCGTTTTGTAAAATTTAAACTGGCCGAAATTCAATACATCGAGGCGGATAATAACTACGTTCATGTAATAACAAAAGCTCAAAAATTCTCCATTCGCATATCCCTGTCTGATCTGCTGGCAAGGGTTGCTTTTCCCCGCCTGATTCGCATTCACCGGTCATATGCGGTAAATATTGATGAAATCAGTTCTTTCGACGACCAGTTAATCCATATTGATAAACACGAGCTGCCGATCGGCAGAAATTACCGCGATGATTTCCTGAATCATTTTAACCTGCGGTGATATTAATATCCGGAGATTACCACATATTTAATTCTTATGCCGCAAATAGAAATTTCGCTGGTTAAGTGATTAAAAGAGTAGGGTGGCTGGTTACTAAACTGGCGCATATATACAGAACTCCTTATCCTAAGAATATTAAAATTATTGCATTAAACCCTGCAAGGGTTTAATTTGAGTAGCCCCGGGTACAACCCGGGGAGGAGATGTTTTGTTCTCAACAATCCGCCGCGGCGGATTGAACCATTGCGCTTTATGTTCAACCCCGTTGGGGTTGCTGAAAATTCGATGCGTAACCATGGGTTTCACCCACGGCTATTCATATTCAATCCGCCGTGGCGGATTTTGCCCGTGGGTTTAATTTGAATTTCTGGAATTGTTAAGATTTGTTTCACGATACATTAAAAAAGATAATGAAGTCTAACCTATTCTCAGCTTAGGTTTACGAATATTTTACCTGAACCAATAAAAGTAAAACCACTTAAACAAAATATCAGTAAAATTTGCAAATTACCTACCCAATCCCAACCTGCATTCACATACATAATCCTGCAGTTTACATACATCCATCTGTAATTTTTTAAGATAACTGATAATTTGGTGCCAATTCCCAAACACCAAACAAACAGTTATGAAACGTTTTTTACAATCACTGGTTATCCTTTTGTTTTCTATAATAATCAATACCAGCCAACTGCAGGCACAGGAGAAAACCGGCTTAAGCCTCGATGGCATAGATGATTATGTAAATTTTTCCTCTACGCTGGCAAACAGCATCAACCAAACCATTGAGTTTTGGCTCAAACTGGATGTGGTTCCCACCACCGGCACAAAAATCCTGGTTTACAATGGCAACACTTCTTTAAATGGGTTTGGGTTAACCCTAACAAATAACAAAATAACCATGCTTTTTGGTGGCGTTGCTTTAAGAGCTACCACCTACACACCGGCAGCGGGTGATTGGGTGCATTATGCAATTGTAAGAAGTAGCCTTACATCCTGGTCTGTATTTATCAATGGTGATAATTATGGCAACTTTACCAATTCTGCCAATGCTCCGGCAGGGTCACTAAAAATTAGCCAGCCAGGCGAACAATTTGCAGGCACTATTGACGGGTTGCGTGTTTGGGGAGTAGCCCGGTCTGCAAACGAAATCGCTGAAACCCGGTATTGCTCCTTAACACCAGTTACAACTAATATCACCAATTATTATAGTTTTTCAGATGGAACGGCCGGTGGCAATAATGCCGGCGTTACTACAGCGTATGATCAGAAGGGTTTGGTAAACGGATCATTAATAAACTTCGCCCTATCCGGAACGGTTTCCAATTTTGTGAAAGGCCTGATGCAATACCGTTTTACGGGGACATTGTATGTAAAGGCCAATGCCACCGGCACCAATACGGGTGAATCCTGGGATGATGCTTTCACCGATTTGCAGCGGGCACTGGAAGTAACCAAAGGCTCTCTGGCCTGCGGTATATTTGAAATATGGGTGGCGGGTGGCACTTACTATCCAAGCAGGGATCCATCCGGTAATGCGAATCCTGCAGATTCACGAAATAAAACCTTTTACCTGTCCACTTTAATCAGCATGTACGGTGGTTTTGCAGGAACGGAAACTTCTTTCAACCAACGTACAAAGCAGGTGATTACGGCAAATCCAAGCATATTAAACGGCGATATTAGTGTGCCGGGCAATACTAACGACAACGCTTATCATGTAGTGGTTTCTGTAAATGATCACTCCTCAACCAAAATGGACGGATTTACAATTACTAATGGCAATGCCTCGGGCAACGGCGATATCACAGTAGAAAACTTATCTGTTGGAAAAAAATTTGGGGGAGGCATGATTAATATTGCATCCCGCACGCAGGTTACCAATTGCACTTTTTTAAACAACAAGGCGTTTAGCAATGGCGGGGCAATGTACAATGACCAGTTAGGAACATTTATCACATCCTGTGCCTTTTCGGGTAATAGCTCATCTGCAGGAGGAGGAGCCATTTACAATACCAACCTCACCGCTTTTACCATCAGTAATTCGGTTTTTTCCGGTAATACCGCTATCAGCGGTGGGGGAGTATATAACGAAAACACTTCGGGCATCATTTTCCTGAACTGCCTGCTTGCAGGTAATACAGCTACTGGTAATGGCGGAGCTATTTATAATGAAGGTACCACTACTAAAATAGGTACCACCATTATTTATGGCAATACCGGGAGTGGAGGAATTGGTGTAGCCAACGTTTATTATTCCATAGTGGAAGGGGCTTTACAGGGCGGTTCATTCAACAGCAATGCCAACCCGCAATATGTAAATGCAGCAGATCCGGATGGGCCTGATAATACCTGGATGACTGCAGATGATGGGTTGCAATTAAATAGCTGTTCGCCGGCTATTGATCATGGAGACAATGGTTCTATCTCCCTTACAACCGATATTACCGGTGCACCACGCAGAATTGATGTGCCTTTTATTACCAATGGTTTTGCAAATGTCATCCTTGATATGGGGCCTTATGAAAATCAATCCAATTATACCGATGCCCAGATAAAAGGGGCGATTACCGGCGGACATATCATTCCATATCCGCAGGAGCTAAAGCCTGATTATGTTCTATCGCTGGTGGATCCTGCTAATGTGAATGGCTCGGTTATTTCCTGGCAAAAAAATGAAGAAAACAATGGATGGGTAGATGCTACACCGGCAAGTAATACACTACAATATTCCATACCACAACTTACCCGTACCACGGCCTTCCGCAGGGTAGTTACCATATGTGGTACCGCCTATTATTCCGACTCTGTGCTTATTAAAGTGGTAAACCCAAATGGTGCCATATCCGGCAGGGTATTGAGCAAAAACGGAACACCGGTGCAGGGTATCAAAATCTATGTGCAGAAAGATGGGGTGAGTTTGTCCGGTAGTCCGGCTAATCATCGCGATAGCGCCACTACCGGTCCAGACGGTACCTACAGCGTTTCACCCATTTACTATGGCGATCCCGCAGGACTTAACCTGGCCGTTCCTTTTATTGTTACCCCTGTAAAATTCAATCACCAGTTTAATTTTGATACGCTTCGGAAAGAGCTTTCACAGGTAAAACCGCAACAGGTGAATGTTGATTTTATTGACAAAACGGTATTTGGAATCACCGGGCAAACCTACCAGGAATGTGCAGATTGCCTGGATGATAACAATAATGTGGCAACGATTATTTGTGCATTGGATAGTGTAGAGATGTACCGGGATGATGCTTATTTTACCAAAACCGGCCAGCTAAACCCCGGTGGCGCATATGGGATGTATGCGGCTTCCGTAAGTGACCCGGCCACATACAAAATAGAACCCCGGTTTAAGAACCATGTGTTTAACCCGGTATTCAATAATGTAGTGGTTACCGACGATGTGGCCAATATCAACTTTAAAGATGTCAGTACACATACTATTTCCGGATACCTGCGTGCCGGTTGTGCTGATTATATTGGTACCGCCGTACTCGAGTTTACCGATATCATTCCCAATGATGCCAATGGCGATCCGCGAACATCCTGCTTTAGAAAGCGGGTGACCACCAATGCAGGCAGTGGCTATTATTCCATTACCCTGCCCGCAAGAAAATATTCTGTAAGAGTGATCAGTTTCACTCCAAAAAGCGGGGGCAATGTCAGTTCTCCTGACCTGCTTGATTTTGATAATAACAAGATACCAAAGGATTCGTTGACGAGCGATATTACAATTGCCGACGATACCCTCGACCTGGTTTATAACCGTCCGCCGGTAATTCAACTTACAGGCATTGATGATGTTTGCCTGGCACTACCGGCCGCTACCAAATCATTTGCCGTAATGCAGCAGGGAGTGGAAAAAACATTTGCCATCAATGTGTACCAGGGCCCGTTGGTAAATGGTACCGGGTGCCCCGTTAAGGATACCACTGTTACGCTGTTTACTAATATACAGGTAGACGATATCAATGAAACATTGACCGACACCCTGGTGAATGGAACCGTGCAGGTAAAACTAAAAGGAGGCATTCCCAACATTGTAGCGCCATATTACAAAACCCTGAATATCCAGTTTACGGATGTGTATGGCAGGATAGTAAGCCTTAGTAAAAATGTAGTGGTTACCGGGGTAAAAACCAATATCGGTACGTTTACTACGGTATCACCCGAAGTGCCCCTGATGGTATTGCATGATCCACCCGGCGATAATAGTTCCAGCTTCTGGAGCACCAGCAAAACTGCTGAAACAGCCCTTCGCTTTTTTACTGCACAAAATAACAACGTCAATATCTGGGGCGAGGTAAAGATCGGCGCTAAGTTTTCTGCCGGGCTGGGTATATCAACCGAAAATTCAGTTTGGGGATCAATCAGGGGAGCGCTTGATATTGGCACCCGCAAAAGTACCGATGCGGAAACCATCCTCACTACTACCACCACCCAAACTTTCGCCACTGCCAACAATAGCGAAGTAGTGGGTGCCCAGGGCGATGTATTCATTGGTGCCGCTTTAAATTTATTGTACAGCATTGCCAACGAAGTAAAGTATACAGCTCCCTGTTCCGTACAGGTGGTGCAGAAACTGATCATCGCCAATGATGGCTTTGCCACCCAGTACATTTATTCGGAAGACCATATCCGCAACACCATTTTGCCAACCCTGCGAAATTTTATTACAATACCAGGCGTTACTCAAAATCAAATCAACAGCTATAAGAACCAGATTTCTGTATGGGAGCAGGTACTCGCTAATAACGAGACCAATAAACGCAATGCCATCTTTGATAAGAATTTTTCTTTTGATGGCAGCGCAGGTGCCATTAGTTCTACCACCACCACCCGTAGCACCAAATCAAATACCATTGCCTTTAACCTGGAGCTGGGAATTGATGTAGCAACCGAACTGGGGTTGGAAGTAGCAGGCAGTGGCGCCAGTGGCGGCGTTACAGTTGGCTTTAAAATGGAAACGGGTATCAGTACAGCCAATACTGTTATCAATGAAACTGCCACGGGCTACACATTGGATGATGATGACAATGGCGATTATTTTTCTGTAAATATAAAAAAGGACCCTGTGTACAATACGCCCGTTTTTGAGCTGGTGGCTGCCACGGCCAGTTGCCCGCCCGAGCAGGGGGCACAACCAAGGGATGAAATGCAACTGATTGTGCCGGTTCCATCACAGTCAGGTGTAGCCGCAGACGGCGAAGCGGAGTTTATTTTAAAGCTGAGCAATACCAGCCAAAGCCAGGAGACCCGAACGTATAAACTGCAGTTTATGCAGGCCAGCAATCCCAATGGTGCGGTGGTAACCATTGGTGGCAGCCCGGCCATTATACCCATCACTTATTCCATCGGCTATCTCGGTGAGGTACTGGTGGTAGTAAAAGTAAAACGCGGCTCCGCCAATGTTTTTTCCTATGAAGGTTTACAGTTTATGCTATCTGATAACTGTGATGGCAGCGTCACTAAAACAGCTTCCATCTCCGCATTTTTTGTAAGTTCATGCAGCAATATCTCCCTGTTCAGCCCGGATGATAATTGGGTGGTGAGCAATTACGATAATAACCTGCTGCCCATCCTGTTTAAAAACTATAACCTGCCTACCCTCGATAATGTAACGCTTGAATATATGAAAGCAGGTTCGGGAAACTGGCTCACCGGTTTTACCCGTACATCGGCACAGTTAAACAACAGTGTGAACGGGACACAGGTAAACTGGAATGTGGCAGGTATTGATGACGGTGTATACAGTCTCCGGATGAAACTAACCTGTCCACAGGGAACGGTGTATTCTGAACGAGTTACCGGTATCATCGACCGGCAGGCACCCATTTTATTCGGCAGGCCGCAGCCCACGGATAATGATTATGTAGCCGGTGATATTATCTCTGTTAGTTACAACGAAAAAATCGACGTGTTTAATTTGAGCAGTAATAAGGTTGTGATTAAACGATTGTCAAACAACCAGGTAATTGATGCAACCATCAGCGGGTACGACAACCAGTTGGTAATTGTTCCATCACAGCCCTTGACCAGTTTCCCTGGTGACAGTATCCGCATCATCGTAAAAAATATCAACGATCAGTATGGTAATGTAAAATCAACGCCGGATTCCTTCCGGTTTACCATCGGCAGCCCGGTTACACCAACTGCTCCGCTTCAGCTAAATCTGAGTATTGTAAACCCTGTAATGCAGGAGAATGCAAATGGTACCATTGATGTGCACTTTGACCTTCCCTTTAATGCACCCAATGATGTGCGGGTAAATTATTCCATATCTGGCACAGCACTTTACCCGGATGATTATACAGTTGGTTATGATGGTCCGCAGCCCCTGGTTACTTCGTTCAACGGGGCACAGGGTACTATTGTTATTCCGAAAAATACCAGCAGTGCGATATTGAAGATTGATCCGAAAGGCAATAGCCAGCTGGAGCCTGATAAAATTATCCTGATCAGTTTAAATGATGGCGGCGACTACTACACCGGCCTGGTTTCCACCCTAACGGCAACGATCTTGAATGATGATACAGCCACTGTTTACCGCTTTACAGGTGATGGTAATTTTAATTCGCCGGGTAACTGGGAAGATGGAAAAGTGCCACCATCCGTGTTGCTGGAAGGAGATGAGATCATCATTGATCCGGGAGGCACCGGTACCTGTATACTGAATGTTCCACTTACAGTGAAGCCCGGCGCCAAATTAACGGTGATGGCCAATAAGATTTTAGTAGTGGCAGGCTACCTAAAGCAAAAAAGTGATGTTCAGTAAATTAAGGGAAATGAAAGAACTAGGTCAAGCTGTCGAAGTTAAAGGCTGCTGGCGGCCTCGAATAAAAAGTGCTAGAAAATTTCAATATGATCCGTTAATCAAGCCCGCCCGGCTGACGCCAGTCGGACGGGGCTGTTTGAGCCGGGCATAAGCTTTAAATCATTGAACTACTGGCGGCGAGTTCCTTGATTTTATCCGCCGCGGCGGATTGATTTTTCTTGTTATCCCGATTTGTATCGGGATAAATGAGCTCTCACTCATTATCAAAAGGGATTTGTAAACCTTGTACCTAAACCTAAAAATTAATTGATAAATACATCAAAAATAACAACCATGAAACAAGTTGCTGACAACCTTGCTTTGCAAATACCCGAAGCTCCCGGTACAAAGCTGAGAATGATACCACCGGGTAAAAAGAACCACTTTCAAAAGCTGGCATTGCCGGGCATGGAAGAAACCCGGTTCATTGCTTTTCAAGATATCATATATTGCCAGTCTGTAAACAATTACACTACCATTATTACCAGGCAGGGCAGAACCTTTACCTGTTGCAAAACACTAAAGGATGTAGAAAGCAGGTTGCCCGCCGATCAGTTCATTCGCATTCATGCTTCCTACCTGGTAAATATGCAGGACATCACTGCGCTCAAAAAAAAGCGTGACTGGGAAATAGAAATCAATAACGAATTGTTACTTCCGGTAAGCAGGTTAAAAAAGGAAGCGTTGCAAATTGCATTGGGGTGTTGAACGAGCCCATCCATCCGGTCAGACGGAGACCGTCAGACCGGGGCATACAGTCTGACGGTCTCCGTCTGACTGTATGCCCCGGTAATATTGATTAAAACTGTACAAGATTTACTTCCTTCAATTCTTTATCATAATAAGCATAACAATACTGGCCGTTGATTACAAACAGGTTTTCCCCTTCTCCTGGTATTCTTATTAGCCTGGTATATTCTCAGTAGCAAATAGCATTGGGGTGTTGAACCCATCCGGTCAGACGGAGACCGTCAGACAGTGGAGCCTGGTAGTACCAACTAAAATTGTACAAGATTTAGTTCTCTCAATTCTTTATCATAATACGCATAACAATACTGCCCATTGATTACAAACAGGTTTTCCCCTTCACCTGGTATTCTTATTAGCCTGGTATAATCTTTAATCCGGTCGTTGATGGAAGGAGTAATTTCACCATCAAAATGTTCAAAGGTTTTGGCATCCAGCAGCATTTTAAACCGGGCAGATTTTGTCCAGCTATCCCTGGTAAAACCACCGGTAGGTATAAATACCATTGATATACCGGCGCCTATCATTCCGCCACCTGCTATCCACATACCTCCACCACTGTTGTTCTTTATTTCTTTGTAAGAACCAACTAAAATTTCAATTCGGTTATGCTGGTCGTCGGGAGTGGCGGTAATTACAATATTTCCATTTGCCATTTTACGAAGTAACTGCCTTGTCTTTCCCAGTTCCCTTGTATTGTTGAATGCACCGCCTTCCTGTGTAATGGAAGTGTTTTTAAAAGCAATTTCTTCCTCACCGGCAGCTTTAAATTCCTTTTCAATTTTGCCGGAGTAAAAGTCAACTACCTGTATCAGCAGGTTGCTTTCACTGGCAGCGGCATAATACAATTTATCACGCATCAGGAAGGAATTATAAACCTGTATCAATGGGTAGTCCCCTTCCTGGTCGTGGTGTATAAAACGTTGATCCAATTGATTCGTTTTTAAATCAAAACTGACGATGGAGGTTAGGGCGTTATTGTTGTTGATCAACAGGTAAAGCGTATCGTTGCGAACATATATTTTATTGGGGCATTGTGCCAGGTTGATATCACATTCACCTTCCATGTCAGTCTTCTCAATATTTACCGGGGGAGTGCCAAGAAACTGGTTGCTTTTGCGCCGGATGGCCAGCATTAAAGCAGGACTGATTTGGTAACGAAGCGTGTCCAACTGTGTTTCATCATTAAACTTATAAATCACAAACTCCGATGACTTTTTACTGACTGTAAAATAGAAAAAGTAATTGTTGCTGCTAAGCCGCTGAACGATCTTTTCGTCTTTTATGGCAAAGGGGATGGTGTGTTCCGTTAATGACCTGTCATGTAGCTGGAATGCCCAGGAGTGCAGACCGGGCTTCAATCCGTTGTTTAAAAAAAGGTAGATGTGCCCGTTTTTAAAAAAGCCTCCAAGGAACTCTTCATTGATGCCGCGTCGGATGGTATACAATTCAAACATTTCGGTGTTGCCGGTTACAAGGAAAGCTTTGATACTATCCTTACTGAAAACAAAAGAGCAGGACTGTTGCTTGTTGCCAACCGTATGGAGTTCTACCCGGTTGCCTTTCCATCCAATATATCGGGTTGATTTTTTTTGCTGGGCTTGAGTAATAAAATAAATAAAGCTGCCAAGGATCAATAGGGTAATTCGCATGGATAAAAATTATTTTGCAAATATACTGCATAAGGGACCAGTGTGCAGGCGTAAACCAACTTAAATGTTGCTGTCGAAATAGAGAAAAACAGGTTACTGAAACGGGGGCATTATTTCTTTTCTTTTCGTTTTCCAAAGAACAATCCACCCAGGAAAGTGATTAGCGGAATCAGGATAGCCGTGATGGTTGTTTTGGTGTCATCAAATAAAAAATCAATCCACCTGTCCCAAAAGGTACGCACATCAATTTCTACTCCAATGTTCATTGATTTCTGTAGTACAGGTGTTTCGTTATTGTGATCATCAATTCCATAAAAATTGAAAGTGACGATTGTTTTTTCTTTTTTTATCAATGGCTTGATTGTCCATTTCCATTCCAGTGTTTGCTTGTTTGTGAAATCCTTCACCACATCGTTGTTGGTAGAAATCTTTTTTATGTCATCATTGTCCACTTCCAGCACCACTTTCATTTTTTTGAAGAGCATAATACTGTCACCATAGGTTTCCTTTGAAATTTGTGCTGTTGATTTCGTGCTGTCCTGTTGGTGCAATTTTACTACCAGGTCCCTGATAGCCGTTTGCAGTTCTTTCCTGGTTACCTGCGCAATTACAATTCCGGGAATGCCCTTGATCATTACGCCGGGGCAGTTTACGATAGCATAGCCTTTTTCGGGCAACTGCGATAATTTACTGCTATCATCCGGAGCATTTACAGTTTTGCCTCCACTGGTATCTACAATGTTTGTAAGCGTATCAACTGGGATTATAGTGGTTGTGTCATTTGTTGTTTTATCGTCAACACGGTACTCTGCATTATTGCAGGAAGATTGCACTAATAATATTGCAGCAAAATAAATACACAATTGGTATGTCTTTTTCATGGCTATATTTTAGATGTTTTAAGTGAAGGAAGAAACTCTCCGGGCTTAGTCAAACTTGTTCCAGGACAACCCGTTACTACTTAACGCCGGTTGTCGTGCCCGTATCAGCAGTTATTTGAATACTTTTTTTAAAAACAAAAGATACAAACAAAATTATTGAGCTGTATATTAAAATATAAAAATAGTGGCAGTCGGGTATATCTTAGAAACGTAAGCGGTGAAAATTTTCAGCCCTGTATAATAAACATTTATCTTATAATTTACTATTCAACTATGTAAACCCGGAAGCTATTCTAACCGGCTTTGCAGATTATTAAATCAGCAGGGTTTGTATTTATTTACAGAAAATCCAACAAAAGAATTTAGATTCGTACATCTGTTAAATTTCAACCTGCTAAATAAAACTTGCCATGAAAAAAATCATTCCCTTTTACGTAATTATTCTTTGCCTGATTGCCGTTTTAGCGTTTAAACCGGTCGCTTACCAGGATGAGTGGAAGTCCTTGTTCGATGGCAAATCGATCAGCAACTGGAAGGTGGGTGATAATGCGGGTACATTTACGGTGGAAAACGGAATGATTGTAGCGCATGGCCCCGTGGCTCATTTGTTTTACGACGGCGATGTAAACAAACACGATTTTAAAAATTTTGTATTTAAAGCAGATGTAATGACTACAAAGGGTTCTAATTCCGGCATTTATTTTCACACTACGTTTCAGCAGGGTGGCTGGCCGGCAAAGGGGTATGAAGTACAGGTGAATAATTCGCATACAGACTGGCGCAGAACCGGCAGCCTGTATGCTATTGATGATGTAAAGGAAGTAATGGTAAAAGACAACGAGTGGTTTACCGAAACCATCACTGTAAATGGAAAAAGGATTGTTATAAAAATAAACGACAAAACCGTGGTGGATTATACCGAACCCGAAAATGCCGAGCGCAGCGCCAACGAAGCATTGCGCAGAATCTCCAATGGAACTTTTGCTTTACAGGGACATGATCCTGAAAGCAAAGTGTACTTTAAAAACCTGGTAGTAAAAATCCTGCCTTAGAACGGGTTTATAATTTGAGCGTTTTGATAAAATCTGCATCAGCCTGCCCATAACCAATCTTTGCTTTGGAAAGATATTCATTGGCTGATTTTTCGTCACCTCTCATCTTTTTAATGCGTGCCAGCAACCAATAAGCTCCCGGGTATTCAGGATCATGTTTCGTCATATTGATTGCGGAAGTTTCCGCCAGTTCCAGGTTGCCGGTTTTGATACTCATTTGGGTAAGCAGTTGTAAAAAATACAGTGCATCTATCCAGGGGTCGGGACCGGTTTGTTTCAGCAGGGTGGCCTGTATGGCTTTCATTTGTTTTAGCATAGTGGTATCATAGGGATTCTGCAATAAGCCAACGCCCATCTCAACGATACCGCCCATTGCATATTGAAAACTGAATTGTTCTTCCGCATCAGCTGCCCTTGTCCCTTTTTTTATGGCACTTTCTTTCAGGCTGTCGATAATGTGTATAACGCTTTTATAACTCACTTTGGCTCCCTCACTATCTTTCTGAAATACCTGGGCAAGGCCCCTGATAAAAAATCCTGTAAACTGGTTGGATGATTCTTTTGAACGGATCAACGGCCCGGCCAGTTGGCTGGCTTGTGCAGGCTGGTTGTTTTGCAAATAAAAATACGGATGGCCTTTCCGTATACGGCCTTCCATTTCAGGGATGAATGCTTTCAATGTATCTAATTTACTAAAAATAGCTTCGGCCATTTTAAACTGTCCTTTGTATTGATAGCAGTAGGCGAGCAGTTCCAGGTTGTGCTGGTGATGCCAGTCGTAATGGGCGGGCATATTTTCAGTAGCGTATTTTTTTTCTTCCAGGCTAAATGCATAATTAAATTTTAATGACTATCCGCTATTAGGTGCATTGAGCATACCATGAATAGGAAGTTGCCACGTTTAGGAAGCTATGAAATAACGTTCTACCATGTTTTCTCCTATTAAATTTATAACAAAATTCGTTTAGATAATTTTGCATG
>JANPIJ010000415.1:0-7457 GCA_031424955.1 Ferruginibacter sp.
GAAGGCGACTGGTATTTGCTGCAAAACTACGACCTCAATTATGTGCCTTCGGATGAGCGCTGTGCCAATATGGCCAAATGGTTGCGAACCCGGCAAAACGCCATCGACAAAGCAAAAAACGAAGGCGGTTTCAGCAATGTAATGGTGTATGGATATGTGGAAATTAATCGGGTGCCTGATGCAATGTATAATGCCAAAAAGCGGGTTGTGAATTGTGTTTTGCCACTTACGAATGTTGATTTTGTTTCGTATTCGTCGTACGATGCACAGTCGTTCTCTCAGCCTCAATATAATTTGGTGCTCAATTATATTGAGGCCAATCTGCCGCCCAAACCCGGAATTCCTGGAAAACGTGTGTTTATCGGAGAGTTGGGCAAATCACTCGAAACGTCGGGTTGGGATATTTTTAAACACGAATCGGACAATCGCGCACTTTTCAAAACAGCTATTGCCTGGGGTTGCCCCTTTGTGCTTTACTGGGAAATGTACAACAACGAACTTGATGCCAGCAATAACAATCGTAATCGGGGATTTTGGCTTATTAACGACAAAAACGAAAAGCAGCCTTTGTACTATACCTTTACCTATTTTTACAAAGCCGCTAAACAATATGTTGCCAACTATAAATCGATAAACAAAACATTACCAAACTACATGGAATATGCGGCATGGGCATCGGATTACCTGACAACAATACCAACATCGGTTGAAGACCCAATACAAAACAATACAGGTATAAAAATTAGGGGAAATAAACAAGGGATTATCCTTGAAAATGATAACATATCAGGGCAAGTTGCTGTATATTAGACAAATGGACTTATACTAAATTCGTGTAAACTTTTGTTCGACGAAAGAAAAGTCATAAGATTGCCGGCGGGAATTTACATTATTCGTATTCAGAAAAATAATCGTTTAAGTACACATAAAATCATTTTGTAAAGAAATATAATATCCTAACTATCAATGAATTCCATTAGATTATTATCAAAACTTGCAAAATCCAGGGAACTCAAATTTCCGGGATTTGCTTCAAAATCTATGCTTTATGTTTGCTAAAACCAATTTGTTTCATTTAATTATTTATACAACAATTATTCCAATTGTAGCTGGTTTCTCAACATTTCAGGCACAAAGTCAGTCAAAAAATGCATCCGTTCTTAACCCGAATATTTTATTAATTCTTGCCGATGACCTTGGCTTCGGCGACCTTTCCTGTCAGGGAGCAACAGATATTCAGACGCCCCACCTAGACAGGATTTTTAAAGATGGAATGCGGTTTACTAATTTTTATTCCAACAGTACGGTTTGTTCACCAACGCGGGCATCTCTGCTCACGGGCCGCTATCCGGATATGGCCGGTGTTCCGGGTGTTATTCGAACACATGCTGACGACTCTTGGGGCTATCTTTCTGACAGAGTTACTTTGCTGCCTCAAAAGTTGAGAAAGGCTGGTTATCAAACAGTAATAATCGGAAAATGGCACCTTGGACTTGAAGCTCCCAATCTTCCCAATTTGCGTGGATTCGATTATTTTCATGGTTTTCTGGGCGATATGATGGACGATTACTACACGCATCTCAGGCATGGGAAAAACTATCTGCGCCGGAATGATGAAGTGGTTAATCCCCAGGGTCATGCCTCTGATATTTTTACCGGTTGGGCCTTGGAATATCTGGATAACCGAAAGCCTGAAGCCAATCCTTTTTTCATGTACCTGGCATACAATGCTCCTCACGATCCGATTCAGCCACCGGTTGACTGGATTCAGAAAGTCAAAAAAAGAGAGCATGGAATCTCTGACAAGCGAGCAAAACTTGTTGCGTTGATTGAGCACATGGACTGGAACATTGGTCGTGTGCTTGATCGACTTGAACAATCAGGACAGTTGCAGAATACACTCGTTATTTTCACTTCCGACAATGGTGGCGTTACGGGGCTTGAAGCCAACAACGGTCCATACAGGGGAGGCAAACAGGATATGTACGAGGGAGGAATTCGTGTTCCGGCAGCTTTTTTCTGGAAAAACAGAATTGCTCCCGGAAGTACTTTCCCTGAACTGGCCATGACAATGGATTTGTTTCCTACGTTGTGCGAAATTGCCGGAATAAAACCTGCTGAACCGGTGGATGGAATCAGTCTTTTACCCGGGCTTTCAGGAAAAGTGCAGAATTCTGACAACCGGACTGTCTTTTTTGTGCGCCGTGAAGGAAACCTGAAATATGGAGGAATGGCTTATTATGCAGCCCGTTCCGGAGAATTTAAAATTCTTCAGAATACTCCGTTGGAACCTATGCAGTTTTTTAATCTGAAGGAAGATATAACAGAACAGCATCCGTTGCCGAAAGCTGGAAGTAAAGAATACGAAGAACTTTTCCGTCAACTTACCCGGCACATCCGTCAATCGGGGTCAATACCCTGGCAGCGACCATCAATGATAAAAAACGAATAGTCAGATAAATCAAAACCGATATGAGAAAATTAAACTTCCGGGCGATGAGGCTTATCACAATAATAACGATTCTTGCACTGAATCAAACCGGATTTTCGCAAGGCTACAAATTAAACTTTGGCCTGAGTCAGCCGCAAAACCCGGCAACTTTGCCGGTTTCCAAAGTAAAACCACAAACATCCGTTCGGAAGGTAAAAATGCTTGTCCCGGCTGCCTTGCAAAAAGTAACCGAAAACGAATTTGTGATGACTTCAGGCTGGGAAATGGCCGAGGCTGATCAGGTGATTGCTTCGGGAAAATCATTGTTCAATCCTGATTTTAATACTTCGGAATGGTACAATGCGACCGTTCCCGGCACGGTTCTTACTACGCTGGTTGACCAGGGTGTTTATCCTGATCCATACATTGGATTGAATAATATGGCTATTCCTGATGACTTGTGCAGAAAGGATTGGTGGTATAGAATTTCTTTTTCTGCTCCCGCCGAAGATGCAGGTAAAATAGCCTGGTTACAATTGAATGGCATTAATTACAAAGCAGATATATGGTTGAATGGGAAATTGATTGGTACAATGAAGGGGGCATTTGTAAGAGGCAATTTTAATGTAACTGGAATCATTCAAAAAGATAAAAAGAATATACTCGCAGTGCATATTTATCCTCCGCCCAATCCCGGCATTCCGCATGAGCAATCCAAATTGGCAGGCATGGGGCCTAATGGTGGACAACTAGCATTGGATGGACCTACCTTTATTTCTTCAGAGGGTTGGGATTGGGTTCCTGGCATCCGTGATAGAAATATTGGTATATGGCAGGATGTGCAACTTCATTATACAAAAGCAGTTACTTTATCCAATCCTCAGGTAATTACTGATCTTCCGTTGCCAGACACATCTACTGCTGAAATTACTATTAAAGTAGGGGTAAAAAATAATAGCAATCTGGTCCAGTCCATATTAGTGAAAGGAGCCATTGGTAACATTAATGTGGAAAAGCAAGTAAAGTTAGCAGCAGGCGAAAATCAACAAGTCATATTCTCGCCTGCAACCCACCCTTCATTGCGATTAGTTCAACCAAGACTTTGGTGGCCCAATGGTTATGGTAATCCTTCATTGTATCAACTGGCATTGACGGTTACGGATAACAATAATCGCATTTCTGATGAACAACAGGTTCGTTTTGGTATTCGTGAATTTTCCTATGAAATGATGATTGACGCACCTCAAAAACAGGGTTGGCGGGTTGCCTATAGTCCAACTGATGTAAAAGAAAAAAAGCCCATATTCGATAATATTAAGCGTAGGGAGTTTGAGAATAAAATATTCATCCCATCTCTAAGAGAAGGGGTTGATACCAGTATCTTTCAAACAATATCACAAAGCAATAATCCTTTCCTGGTCATAAAAGTAAATGGACAACCTGTTTTTTGCAGAGGAGGAAATTGGGGTATGGACGATGCCATGAAAAAAGTATCCAGAGAGCAATTGGAGCCATCCTTTCGGCTGCACAAAGAGGCGAACTACAATATGATTCGAAACTGGACAGGCGAATGCACGGAAGAAGTGTTTTATGAACTAGCCGATGAATATGGTATGCTGGTTTGGAACGATTTCTGGATTTCGACTGAAGGGTATAATCTTAACCCACTGGATCAGCAAATGTTTTTGGAGAATAGTTTGGAAACCATTCGTCGTTTTCGCAACCATCCATCTATTGCCATTTGGTGCCCCCGAAATGAAGGGTATGCTCCGGTTGGTATCGAAGATGAGTTGTACAGGCAATTGATGGAGGAAGATGGTACACGGCATTATAATGGCAACTCCCGGGAAATCAATCTGCGTCAAAGCGGAGACTGGCACTATATTCAAGACCCTGCCCTTTATTTCACTAAATATGCAGAAGGATTTAGCACAGAAATCGGCACTTTCTCAGTTCCGGTTGCCACTACATTAAAGAAGTTTATTAAACCCGAAGATCAATGGCCTATTAATGATGTATGGCACTACCACGACCTGCATTCAAACAATCAAAGCCTCGAAGGGTACCTGCGGGCGGTGGATAGTTTATATGGAAAGCCACAAGGTATTGAAGCGTTTTCGAGAAAAGTACAATTGGTCAATTATGAAAGTCATCGTGCCATGTTTGAAGCATGGAATAGTAAAATGTGGGATAGGGCTAGTGGTGTTTTACTATGGATGACACATCCTGCATGGCCCAGCATGATCTGGCAGACCTACTCATGGGATTTTGAAACGCATGGCTCGTATTTTGGTGCCATGAAAGCCTGCGAGCCGGTGCATGTGCAAATGAATTTGCATGATAATAAAGTGATTGCAGTAAATACAACCCTGCAAAATTACAAATCAGCTAATCTTACTTTTTCAGTTATCGATATTAATGGTAAAATAGTTTTCACCGTTACTAAAAAAACAGACGTGCTTCAAAATAGCAAGACTGAAATATTTACACCAGATTTTTCTGAAATCAATTTACCTGAAGTGTACATGGCAAAAATTGAAATAAAAACTTCAGACGGCAAAGTATTGTCGACGAATGAATATTGGAAATCAAATAAGGAAACCGGTAATTTTCTGGCTTTTAATAAGCTGCCGGATGTTTCATTAAATATTACTACAAGTACATCAATGAATGGCAAATGGTTGATGCATGTAGAAAACAAGTCAACTTCACCGGTAATAGGCATAAAGTTAAACTTATCAGATGCAAATAATAATATTCTGCTACCAGCTTATTTTAGTGATGGGTATTTCACGCTGATGCCGATGGAGAAAAGGGCAATTGAGGTAAACTATACTGGTATTACAAAGGGTGTTAAAATTAGGACTGAAGGATATAACAGTACACCCAAAATTCACTTATTAAATTGAAAAAATGAAGAAAATTAATTGTCTGTTGGTGATATTATCATTCTCAGCAACGGTGTGTCACGAATGAAAAGAATTGATAAGTTCTTTTCAATGTTGAATAAAAGATGGCAGCAGGCCTGCCGCAAACGTCATGCAGTTGATGTTTGCAAATCTATTAGGCGCAGGTCTCCGACCTATTGCCTGACGTCACTAAGGCAATGAGTTAAGCAATAAAACAATTTGTAATACTTCTAAAATAGAAAGATGAGTACAAAATATTAATTCATTGACAAACAAGGTGTTTATTTTACCACTTCCACGGTAGTAGGATGGCTGATGTTTTTACAAGAGTGTATAGAAATATTTTATTAGACAGCATTCGTTTTTGTCAGAATAACCAGGGGTTGTCGGTACATGCCTGCCTGCCCGACTGAATCATTCAGGCGGGGGTGTTAATGACCAATCATCTGCACATGATTTGTTCTTTTCATGCTAAACAGGAACCTGGACTGGTACTTAAAAACATTCAACCTTTTACAGCGATAAAATTAATTGATGCAATTATCAACAACCCAAAAGAAAGTCGAAAAGAATACATGTTGAACCTGTTTGAAGCAGAGGGCAAAAAGAGCAGCAGTAACCAGCGGTTTAAGTTTTGGCAACATGAAAATCATCCGGTACTGCCTGACTGCGATTTACTATACAATCAAAAGCTTAACTACCTGCATTGGAATCCTGTAACAGCGGGCTTTGTAACTGAGCCATGGCATTGGAGGTATAGCAGGGCGATTGATTATATGACAAAGGATAAAGGGTTGCCTGACCTTGTATTCCTGGAGTGAATGATTATGGCGGCAGTAGTGACGAAAAGGCAACAGGTCAGGAGACCTGCGCCTATGGGGTTCATGCATTAACTACGACAGCGGACGCCCTCTTTCAAGCAACGTCTTTTTGAAATAAATAGCCATGCCGGCGCCACGACAAATGAACAGCAAGTATTTGTGTTTGTGGCTTTGCAGAAAGTAAATTGCCTCCTGAAAAATTATACTTCATCAGGAAAAATGGTTACTTTCAATATAAGATTGACTGGATTTTGCAGATTTCTTTTTGCAATTATTGGTTGGCTATTTCCCGGCTTTCCATTTAATGTAACCAGTTTACAAATCCGTTGTAAAGCTGGTATCATCAATATTTTTAACTGTTTAAAACAACTGCGTGATATAATACCTGTTTGTGTCCCATACATAAAAAATTAAAAAAATATACAACCATGAGAAAGCTATTTTTTTTTGTAATCGCATTGATGGCCCTTAATGACGGCTATTCCCAAAGAGTTGGTATTGGTACACTGAATCCGCTTGCACGCCTGTCTGTTGACAGTTCATTGATGATTGATCAGTCTAACTCCGGCAACGGTAGCCTGAGCCAGGGCGCTTTGCTTTTTGGTAGTGATGGCATAGTTGGTATTGGCAGAAGCACAGTGAATGGCAGCGGAGCCAGAAGTGGCATTGGTTTTTATACAGGTAACTTTAGGCGTATGCTTATTGATTCTGTTGGAAGAATGGGTATTGGAACAACTGCGCCCATTCAGCCACTTCATGTGAACGGCAATATTTATGCAGGCGGAAATATAGGTGTTGGCATATCCAATCCATTATACGATCTGCATATAGCTAACAGTGCCAGGATCGGCGGCTATTTGGGTGTTAACGCAGATCCGGTTGCGCCCTACCGGTTGTTAATAAATGGAGATAGCTATTTTGAAAATAGCAATGTAGGGATTAATATAGCTCCGTCAGCCTCATATTCATTGTATGCAGCGGGGGCGGTAAGATTTACCGGTGATGTTCGTATTGATGGAATTCTTAATCCGAATAATCCATTAACTATTGGTAACAATACATCTATTGATGGTAGTCTAACGGTTGGGAGCAGGGGTATTGTAAGAGGTAGCGGCGCTGCACAATGGCGTTTGGTAAGGGTTACAGTTGGGTATGCAGGTGCTATAGCTGCTAATTCAGATCTTATTGGCGCGGCACTGGCGTTTAATTTGAGTGGTGGCACACTCGCTGGTATTTTTGTGGGTCCTATCGTTACAACAGGAGCAGGCAGCTCAAATCTTAGCAGTCTTGGATTGG
>JANPIJ010000416.1:0-75683 GCA_031424955.1 Ferruginibacter sp.
GCCAAAATCCATAAAAGGGCCGCCACGCATTTTGGGGTTTAATACCGCCTCCGCATGGATGGAGGGTGCGGCCAAATATGATTCTGTAATCATGTGATGACGCCCTACAATGTTCATTGCCGCGGTGGCAGGAGAAATTAAATGGCTCCACGCATACCATTTGTCAACCAATGGTTCCATTACTACATTGGGTTTGAGGTACATTAGTTTGGTGTTCATTGCTAAATGAGATTTGAAATAATTATTGGATAAGATTTATTGTTAGCTGATATATTACATGCGCTGGCATTTTAATTATCGTATTTTATTTAATTTCTGCATCTTTAACGACCACATAGTCAAATAAATTATAATTGTAATGCACTTTTTGCATTCATCATTAATTTCACAATCTATTCTTAGAATTTTTCTACTTTAAAATTTACCGGGTAAGTGCCTGCCATCAATCCAGGATTTTCGGAGTTGCCAGGTTTCAAGGTAATTTTAAAATATTTTGGCTGGTTCTGCTTTTTCTCTATGTAGGAATACCTATAGCAAGGAACAAGACCGCCGTTAAAAAATATTAAGGATGCTTAATCAGCAAATTTTTGGTGCAATGTTTAAGACTTAGAGTCTGATAGTAAAACAACGTTCTTTAATTTGCCTATTTGGAGATTCAGCGGTTAAAGGATTTATGGGAAAAGGGCAAATGTGAAGCACAAGTTAATGAAAATTATCACTCTTCAAAAATTGTTTGAAAAAAAAGGTAAGAAAAAGTTCCCGGCGGGTTTTAAATGTTGGAAATATTCCGAAATGCGGAATCAGTATGGATTGTAATTCTTTTTAAAAAGCGACCAAAACTGTTATGCCGATTGGAATTTGGTGCACTATATACAATAGGTATAATCGGACTTTTCTAATATTTACATGTGTATTTTAAACCTGCAATTTTTGAGAAATTGAAATATTAGAGTTTCATTATTGTGCTGAGTTCGGGAAGGATTCGTGAGTTTTAAGGTGTGTTATTTATTTTGGCAAATGATGAGGGTATTGTCAAATAAAAATGGGCAATAGTTCGCAATTGTTTATTTACTTTTCACGAATTGGGTAGTTGCTTTACAATACTATATATTGGCAGCGCTTAATCTTGAATGCTAACAAAGGACCCCACAATTTTGTAATTTTACCTCCGTGAACAATCAACCCCAACGCATCATCGCCCACTTCGACCTTGATTCATTTTTTGTATCGGTGGAGGTATTGAACAATCCTTCTTTAAAAGGCAAGCCGGTTTTTGTGGGCGGCAGCGAAAGGGGAGTGGTAGCAGCCTGCAGTTATGAGGCACGTAAATTCGGCATTCATTCCGGCATGCCATCTAAAAAAGCCTTACAGCTTTGCCCGCAGGCGATTGCAATAAAGGGAACCAGGGGCGAATATAGCCGGTACTCCCGCTGGGTTACCCAGATCATTGCTTCCAAAGCCCCTTTGTTTGAGAAAGCTTCCATCGATGAATTTTACCTGGACCTTACCGGGATGGATAAATTTTTTAACCCGCTGCAATGGACGATTGACCTGCGGCAGCAAATTATGGATGAAACAAAATTGCCGATTTCGTTTGGTATGGGCAGTAATAAAATGATTGCTAAAATGGCTACCAACGAAGCCAAACCAAACGGTTACCTGCATATTCCGCCAGGTAAAGAAAAAGAGTTTCTTGCACCCATGCCGGTGAATAAAATACCGGGTGTGGGAGATCATACCTGGGAAGTGTTAAAGGCCATGGGGATTTTTACCATCAATGATATTAACCAACGTACCAAAGAAGAACTGGAGGAACGGCTGGGCAAGTGGGGGATTGATTTATGGAATAAAAGTTTTGGAATACACAACGGCGAGGTAATGCAATACCATGAAGCGAAATCCATTTCATCTGAAAATACATTTGAAGAGAATAAAATGGATATGCATTTTCTAATGGCCGAAGTAGTACGGCTTTCTGAGAAAATTGCTTTTGAACTAAGGCAGGATGGTAAGGTAGCCGGCTGTATTGCAGTGAAGATCCGCTATCCCGATTTTGAAACCACGTCGCGGCAAACAACGGTGCCATTTACCTGCGCTGATGATGAAATCATCCCGGTTGCAAAAGACCTGTTTCATAAACTATACAAAAAAGGAAAACCGGTTCGTCTGTTGGGGGTTCGTCTAAGTGAGCTAACCAATGAAGCGATACAAACAAATTTGTTTGAGAATACTTCTAAAAAGAATGATCTGTACAAAGCGATTGACGACGTAAAAAACAGGTTTGGAAAGGTGAAGTTGAAAAGGGCGTCGTCGAATTAGGTGGAGAAGGTTGAAGGTTTAAGGTTGATGGTTGATGGTTTAGGGTTGATGGTTGATGGTTGAAGGTTGAAGGTTTAAGGTAGAAGGTTGATGGTTGATGATTGAAGGTTGAAAGTTGAGCGTTTCACTATTCATTATTCATTACTCATCACTCATCACTCATCACTCATCATTCATTCCTCATCCCTCATCCGTCAATCAGTTCCGCCAAGGTCTTTTTTTCCAAAATTTTTAAGGTAGCATCCCTTGTTTGTATCATCGCCTTATTTAATCCGCAGGTAGCCTCATCGCAGTCGGCACATTTCTCGTAAAAATTGATGCTAACGCAGGGGAGCAGCGCAATGGGGCCTCCGACCAGCCTGATAGCCTGTGCCAATGTTGTTTTTTTGGGTGGTTGCAACAGGTAATAGCCACCGCCTTTCCCTTTCTTACTATCTAAAATATTGCTTTGTTTTAGTTCCAGCAATATGGTTTCCAAAAACTTGATCGGTATTTTCTTGTTTTGAGAAATTTCTGAAATCAGTACCGGCCCCTGGCCATATTTTGCAGCAAGGTAGCCCAGGGCTTTCAATGCGTATTGCGTTTTTTTCGATAGCATTTGAGAAAGGTAAGTAAAAAATAAAAATAAAAACAAATTTAAGTCTATATAATCAATAGACTATTATATTTGTGGAATAAAACTTATAATTATGAGCCTACGTTTAGGGGACATCGCTCCCAACTTTACCGCAAAATCATCATTAGGTGAAATTGATTTTTACGAATACCTTGGAAATTCCTGGGGAATCCTGTTTTCACATCCTGCTGATTACACACCTGTTTGTACAACTGAATTAGGGAAAACGGCCGCATTAAAAGAAGAATTTGAGAAGCGAAATGTAAAAGTACTGGCTTTAAGCGTTGACCCGGTGGATAAACATTTAGGCTGGATCGGCGATATCAATGAAACACAAAACTGTTCGGTGGATTTCCCCATCATTGCTGATGACGATAAAAAGGTTTCGGAATTGTATGATTTTATTCATCCCAATGCATCGGCTACCGCTACGGTTCGCTCTTTGGTAATTATCGGGCCTGATAAAGCTGTAAAACTGATCATCACATACCCGGCTTCTACCGGAAGAAATTTTGTAGAAGTGTTGAGGGTTATTGATTCTTTGCAGTTAACTGCCAATTACAGTGTAGCAACTCCAGCTAACTGGAAGGCTGGTGAAAATGTGATTGTAGTGCCATCCATCAGCACCGAAGATGCGATTAAGAAATTCCCTAAAGGAGTGGAAGTAATAAAGCCATACTTACGTTATACACCGCAACCTAATATTGATTAAATGTTTTTTTATAAAGTTTACACCTTTTTGAAAGGTGTAAACTTTATAAAAAATTTCGAATTCGTCCTTTACAATTCGTGTTATCAACCACTAGTTATACATATTCTTCTTCAACTGCTGTATCAGCGCCCTCATATCTTTGGGCATTTCAGCTTCCAGGTCAAAATCTTTCCCTGCTGCGTCTTTAAATTTTAACTGGAACGAATGAAGCGCCACACGGTTTAGCATGGGCCGTTCTTCCTCGTCGTGCTTACTCAGCTTATATTTCTTTTTGATGGATGACAACAAAACTGGTTTGCCATCTCCATACAGCGGATCGCAAACAATGGGATGCCCGATATTTTTGGCATGCACCCTTATCTGGTGCGTACGGCCGGTATGTATTTGAAATTTAACCAGGCTGTATTTACCCAGTTCTTCCACCACGGCATATTCTGTTAAAGAAGGTTTGCCTTTTTGATTGATCACCATTTGACCTTTGAAAACCGGGTGCTCCATAATGGCGCCGTCCATGTGGCCGGTTTTTTCGGGCATGGATCCATGCACTAGTCCCAGGTAAAATTTTTCAACCGTTCTTTCTTCAAACTGTTTCGAAAAATATTTATGCGTTTCTTCGTCTTTGGCAAACATGATGATGCCACTGGTTTCCCTGTCGAGGCGGTGAATGGTAAATATGCTGCCGTATTTTTCGATCAGCATATCCTTCAGCGATGTTTCCGACTGCATCCTGTCGGGGATAGATAAAACGCCTGCAGGTTTATTGATCACGATAAAATGATCGTTTTCGAAAATGATGGGTACGCTTGTCAAACTTTTATTGATGGTGCCCGTTCCTTTATTGATGTTGGTTGGCTCACTCATGATTGTTGTCGGTTGCTGGTTTAGGATTGGGATTGGGTTGTGTTTTTTTGTGCGAAGCATTCAGGTATTTCAATAAGCGGATTTCTTTTTCGCTTAAAAAGCGCCATTTGCCTCTTTCAACATTTTTCTTGGTTAAGGTGGCATACATTACCCGGTCAAGCCCTTTTACATCGTATCCCAAATGTTCAAAAATCCGCCGTACGATCCGGTTACGGCCACTGTGTATTTCAATCCCAATCACCGATTTATCTTTTGCATCCGCATAAGCCAATGAGTCGGCTTTTATTTCGCCATCTTCCAGTTTTACGCCATTCAGAATTTTATCAAAATCAGCCTTGGTAAGCGATTTGTCAAGTTTGGCTTCGTATACTTTGGTAATATTATAGCTTGGATGGGAAAGCTTCTGTGTCAGTTCTCCATCATTGGTAAGTAGTAGTACCCCGGAAGTATTCCTATCTAGTCTTCCTACAGGATAGATCCTTTCCGTAGTCGCCATTTTGGTTAATTGCAAAACGGTTTTTCTTCCCTGCGGATCGTCGGTAGTGGTAATATAATCTTTTGGCTTGTTGAGTAAAATATAGACCAGGTTTTTACTCACAAATAACTTTTTACCGTTGAATTGCACATCGTCTCTTTCCGTTACTTTATGTGCCGGCTCTTTTATCACTTCCCCGTTCACTTTTACTTTTCCTTCTTTGATGATGGTAACCGCATCCCTTCTGCTGCAAACGCCGCAATGGGCCACAAACTTATTCAGTGGCATTTCAGCGGTAACCGGCGAAGATGGTCTCACAATCTTTTGTACTGGTTTTTCAGGTGCAGGGGCAAATTCTTTTTTGATGCCTATTATTTTTTGAACCTCGTCAAAATTAGTTTCAATCGCTTTTACTTTATCTGCTTTTCCTGAAGCGGGCATGCTCCCTTTTCGTAGGGTTGTGCCGGGGGTGGGCCCGGGCTTTCCAGCCGGTTGTGTGGCTGCATTTCTTGCTGCAGCTTTTAACTGCCTTTTTTCTTCAAAACGTTTATCGATAGCAATTGCCCTTGCTTTTTTTGCTTTCTTTTTAGCCTGCTTAAATTCTTCTTTGATTAAGCTGTTTTTCTTTTTGGGAACAAATTTCTGAAATGGAACCTGGCTCATTGTTGTAGTGTTTTACTGTTATTTCAACAGGGGTGAGCTGCGAAGGTAACAATTATTTTGCGGTATGAAGGATGCAAACCCAGGCTGGTGCATACCTGATTGTACATGAGGTTGCCAGCCTTTGCGAATTAACCTAGGTGTTAAGCGTCATTGTTATTGACAGTTTAATCATTTTGGGCTCACATGAGCAAGTAACCTGTTGACGCAGAACACCTCTTTTTTGACGGTCTTGTACCTTACTTATTTCATCACCTGGCAGTACATTTGGATATTGGTACACTAACCAGGAACAATAAACCGATAAAAATAAAAAATCATGGCACTTATCAATCCTCACATTAACTTCAACGGAAATGCCGAAGAAGCATTTACTTTTTACAAATCAGTATTTGGCGGAGAGTTTGCAAAGATTATTCGTTTCAAAGACCTTGCAAGTCCTGAATTCAAGGTTGCGGAAAAAGAAGAAAATAAAATTATGCATATTGCTTTGCCTATCGGTAAAACTAATATGTTGATGGCAAATGATGTTCCGGAATTTATGGGAAAAACAAACGAAAATGAGAACAGAAGTAAAATTGTAATAAGTGCGGAAAGTAAAGAAGAAGCAGACAGATTATTTAACGGGCTTTCAGTGGGAGGACAAATAGAAGGGCCAATTGGTGATAGTCCCTGGGGTCCATATTTTGGTTGTTTTAGAGATAAATACGGTATTGAATGGATTGTGGAATTTGACGAAAATATAATGGAAAAGCATAGTTGATAAATAACGAACGCCTGGCAAGCGATATATTTTCAAAAGGTTGGCAACCTGTCACAACCGGGCGGGGATTTAGTATGTTCCCTCCCGCTGGATTGTTCTTTGCTGATATAAAGGCGTAATCTTTGGGGCATAAAAAAAGCGGCCAACCAAATAGGTTGCCGCCTTAGTTATAGGGATTTACTGAGTTATTTTCTGCCCGCTTTATCCATGCGTGCTTTCTTTTTTTCTTCCATTTTATTAATTTGTTCCGGCGTTAATACCTGCTTTAGGCTATTCTTTTGGTCCTGCCTCAGTGCCATTAATTGCTCTTTTCTTTCTGATTGACTTAGCTGGTTGTTTTCTTTGATTGCTTTGGCTTTTGCCATAGCAGCTTCCCTGTTTACTTTTAATTTATTGACCTGCTCATCGGAAAGCCCAAGGTTCGTTTTCATTTTATCCATCCTTTTAGCTGAATACATTTCCTGCTTTCCCTTCCGGATGTTTTTTTGCTGTGCTAATTGATTTTTTTGTTCAGCGGTTAGTACTTTATCCATTTGCGCCTTTTGCGATTTCAGGATGTCTGCTTTTCTAGCCTTGTACTCTTTTACTGTAATGTTTTCATTTTTATTGAGTTCAGCCATTTGCATTTTTACATTTTCCCTGTTAGCCTTCATTTGCTCTTTTTGAGCGGCAGTCAGGTTAAGTTCTTTCATCATCATGCCTTTTTGATGGCCTGGTTGGTGATGTTTCATTTTGCGCATTTCCTGCGCATTGGCTGTGAACATAAATGAAGCAACAGTCAACATTCCGATTATTATCTTTTTCATAATTTTTCTCTTATTTATTTTGTACAGTCAATAGACCGGGGTGGGGCAACAAGGTTTAAGAAAGGTGATTAAAGAAAAGTTAAAGCGGCCATAAAAAAAAACTACTGAATCCTTTCAACACCCAATCTCCGAAATTGCTCATTCACTTCGGAATGACTTTGCTTTTGATAGGTGAAAAGAAATTTAGATAGATGATGATCCCGGTTTTACTTTTCGGTAATCCTATTGTAT
Organism: Ferruginibacter sp.; assembly: GCA_031424955.1. Classification (GTDB taxonomy): domain Bacteria; phylum Bacteroidota; class Bacteroidia; order Chitinophagales; family Chitinophagaceae; genus Ferruginibacter. Next base: position 7,444 of record JANPIJ010000416.1, read on the forward strand.
TAAATATCCGGCTTCGATAAAATGAGGTAGCTGTATAAACTGCAATTGCTGTGGTGCATTCCAAATTGCGGTTGCAAGTGGATTGTTTCGTAATATTGTGTCCGTTATGATTTGATTACCAAGGGGTACAAATAAATTTTATCCACCCGTTCACCTGATTTTGATGAAGCCTAAGCCAACCAACACTGCTTTTAAGCTATTATATGTAGCAATTTCTTTTTTTTGTTGCTGCTTTACCGGTGCTGCAACTGCGCAATTGCAGGCCAATTTTTCTGTAGATAAACAGGGAGGCTGTTCACCATTGAATGTGAAATTTACAAATACCACAACCGGTGCATCGGCTGCGGCAACCTGGCAATGGAATTTTGGTAATAGCAATACCTCTACTTTAAAAGACCCGGGCGCCACTTATTTTACTGAAAAAACGTATACCGTTACACTTACAGTAAAGGACGGCGCCAATACTACTGTTAAAACGATGGACATTACGGTGTATAAGAAACCGGTGGTGGATTTTGCGGTAACACCCACCAAAGGCTGTGCCCCGCTTGCGGTAAACTTTACTGCCAACGCTTCTGCGGGTGATGGAACCATTTCAAACTATCTGTGGGATTTTGGAGACGGGGCAACCGTACAGGGAAGCAGCTATGGAACTACCCAGCATATTTATAGTTTTCCGCAGGTACCACCCATTACACTCAACGTTACCAATAGTTATGGTTGTTATGCTACCATTACAAAAAGCAACCAGGTGGAGGTAGTAAAAGCTGTTCAGGCTTCCTTTACTCCTTCTGCTACCACACTTTGCAATGCCGGGGAATCGATCACTTTTTCCAATACCAGTACCGGCAGCGGCACACTTACTTACCTGTGGGATTTTGGAGATGGCAAAACCAGTACCGCACAGTCGCCTGCGCATGTATATGCTACCAACGGAAGTTTTTTTGTAACGCTTACCACCACCAGCAGTGATGGATGTGCCGCAACTATTAAATCGCCCGTGATTAATGTTGCCAATTTTGTGGCTGATTTTGATTACCCGGCCACAATTTGCCTGAACCAAAATTTTACTTTCATTAATAAAAGCACCAAACCCTTCAACAAGGCAGAATGGTTTATTGATAATAACAGTTATGCCTACACCGGCTATTACGATGGTAATTATAGTACAGCTTTTTACCAGTCCGGCGAGCATACCATAAAACTTGTGATGTATTACGGCAATTGTACGGACACTATTACTAAAAAAATAATCGTAAATGATTTGCCCAAATTAAACGGATTTACCGCCTCGCTGCAAGGGGCCTGCGGTGTACCTGTAACGATCAATTATAAGGATACCACCAGCGATGCAGTAACCTGGAAATGGCAAAATTCGTATTATGGAAATACATTTGCTACCACTCAAAATGCCGCGTACACTTACACCAGCGGCGGCTATGAATTTGTGTACCTTACTGTTACCAATGCAGCAGGATGTAGCAGCTCTGTTTCAAAGTATATTAACTACGATAAGCCAAATGTAAATATTTATATCACCAGCACCAGTACCGGTAATTACCAGGGTTGTACCGGCCTGAAACTAAGCTTTGCTGCCAACCCCGATACAACAGTGAAGGATTACAGTTGGAATTTTGGCGATGGCTCACCGGTAAGCATAGAACAGGCTCCCACCCATACGTTTAATAAGGCAGGTAATTTTACAGTTTCACTTAGCTATACTACCAATAACGGATGTAAAGGCACGGCCTATTACAACAATATACGGGTGGTAGATAAGCAGGTATTTGATTTCACTTCCAGGCAGGGCACTACTGTTTGCGGAAATACTCCCGATACGCTAACCGCCACACCTGCTTTGGGTGGCTGGTATTATTACTGGTCATTTAATTCAAACTATGCTTATAACTATTACGGCAACGCTACCATTGTACACCAATTTAACTACGACACCACTTACACGGTTATGATGGTTGCAGAAAATAGTGGTTGCAGGGATACGGTTATTAAAAAGGACTATATAAAAGTACTTCCGCCCTTTCCCCATATCCAGCAGGTGTTGAATACCTGTGATGATACCAGGGGAACCGTGAGATTTACAGAAAACTCGGTGAAGGCGTTAAAATGGAGCTGGAATTTTGGCGATGGCGGTTCAGATAATTACACCGTTTTTAAAGATACGATCCGGCATACCTATACGGCAACGGGTTCTTATAAAGTAGTATTGAGCGCTACAAACGGGGCTTGTACTGTAAAAGATTCTATCACAGCCTATGTATTATTAAAACAAAAACCGGTATTAACGTCGCAAAAAACGAACGCCTGCGGAAACGATGTCGTAAACTTTACGTTATCGGGTTATGAAATAAACCCATACAATTATACTTATTCCAATTATTACATCAGTAAAAAAGAATATGCCGATCTCACTACCTGTAATTCGCCCATTTCAATCCCGGGCTATTACTGGCAGCAGAGTGTATCGGGCAGCATACAATCACTTGATCCGGGTAAGAATGACCTTCGGATGATTACTACGTCCTACAATTTTGGATGTGCAGATACCAGCAATTTTATTCCGTTAAAAATTCATGGCCCGGCGGCAGGTTTTAAAGTGCAGCCACATTCGGGTTGTTTTAAGGATCCTGTATTTTTTACGGATACCACCAAACAGTTTGGTACGACAGCTATTGCAAAATGGGAGTGGGATTTTGGCGATGGTAAATCACAAACTCTTACCATTGGTGGGTCTGCCAGCCATGCCTATAGCCTTCCCGGTTATTATTATGTTCGGTTAAAAGTAACGGATGCTGACGGCTGTACCAACCAGACTGATTATTATGCGCATTATGTTACGGTAGGCGGGCCAAAAGCAGATTTTACTGCATCTGCTTATAATATACCTCCAAATACCACTGTTTATTTAAGTAATGCGTCTTCATTTTATAATTACTATTACTATTCTTCATTAAAATGGATATTCAGCGACAGTACTACCGTTACCGATGAGAACACATCGTTTACTTTTACCAGGGAAGGTGTTTACACTATTCAACTGATCACAAAAAACAACCAGACTGGATGTACCGATACAGCTAAAAAAACAATTACCGTTCGTAAGGTAAACAGTGTGTTTACTTATAAGCTTTCCTATATCAATAATAACTCGTGTCCACCGGTAATTGCTTCATTTACCAGTATCTCTACCAATGCCGCAAGGCTGTCATGGGATTTTGGTGATGGTGGTATTGCGGGCAATCAAAAAACGGTATCGCATACCTATAATAAGCCAGGTATTTACAGGGTAGTGCATTATAGTTATGATAGCGGTACCGGCGTGGATAGTACGGAGGATTTTATAGAAGTAAAGGGGCCCTATGCGTTGCTGAAAACAGATGTATTAACCGGTTGTAGTTCGCTGCAGGTAAGGCTTACAGCCGATGTGAAATACGCAAATAATTATACCTGGGATTTTGGCGATGGCACCGTAGTACCCACCACGGATACTTTTGCGGTACATATTTATCTTACACCGGGTATATATGTGCCGGCACTCATATTGAAAGATGCAGGTGGCTGCAGTGCTACGTCTGAATTGCCGGAAAAGGTGATCGTGGATTCACTTTCTGCATCGTTTAAAATATCGCCCCAAACCATTTGTGATTCAGCTTACAGCATTTTTACAGCTACGGCAAAAAGCATATCCAATGATGAGTTGCAGGCTGCCCTGCAATATACCTGGGTTGTAAGGGAAGGCAATCAACTGGATACATTGTATAGTAATAATGCCGGTCATTATTTTAGTACAATTGGCTCACACGCTGTTGGCCTCTCGGTTACTACGCCTTATGGCTGCTCTCAAATGGTCACCGATTCGGTTTATGTGAAAGCTGGTGTAACGGCATCGATTGCAGGCCCTGCCGAAATATGCAAGGGAGATATTGCCACCTTTACTGGAAATGCAACGCCGGCAAATACTACTTTGCAATGGAAATGGGATTTAGGAAACGGTGTTACTTCTGCTCAGCAAAACCCCGTGCCACAACAATTTAGCAACACAGGATTGAAACAAATTTCACTGGCGGTAATTAATGGATATTGCAGTGATACAGCCCTGCACCCGCTATTTGTAAATTTTCTTCCGATGGCAGGCTTTTCGCCGGCTGTTCCGCTGGTATGCAAGGGAAGCAGTGTAACATTAACGGCGTCAGGTGGTACTTCTTATCAATGGTCTGCCGGTGTTCCAATCGGTAACCCCAATACGGCCGGCATTGTTTCCATGCCGGTAACCGGTATTTTTTATACAGTAAAGGTTACTGACACAAATGGTTGCAGCAGCAAAGATTCTGTATTTGTAAAAGTGATCGATTCTGTAAAACTAACAGGTGCGGCGGCTCTTTTTGCCTGCGAGGGAAATGCGGTACAGTTAACTGTATCAGGTGCCGATCAATATAAATGGATCAATAATACCAATGGCTTAAGCAACACTGCAATTGCAAATCCTACTGCACTTACGGGTACTTCCATCACTTATACCGTGGTTGGTTACGATAAGGATCAGTGTTTTACCGATACCGCACTGGTTAATGTTCGAATCAGTAAACTGCCAATAGTAGATGCCGGTGTTGGCGCACAATTAATTGCAAGTACCCCTTTTAAATTATCTCCTGCAGTAAGTGGTGCCATAAATTGGACATGGTCGCCAACGGACTACCTGGATTGTACCACTTGCCTTACCCCGGTCAGCAGGCCAAAATCAACGATTACTTACACACTTACCGCTTATAACGCAGATGGATGTAAAGCTGCCGACACGGTGAGCCTGCAACTTATTTGCGGGAAAAACCTGGTTTACATTCCATCGGCCTTTTCACCTAACAATGATAATTTGAACGACCGGTTTATTATCACTGGCAGCGGTGTAAAAATTATCCGTTCGGTAATAATTTATAGCAGGTGGGGAAAGGTAGTTTTTCAAAGACAGAATATTAATGTAAACGACCGCAGCAACAGTTGGGACGGATATTACAATGGGGAGGCAATGCCGGTTGGGGCCTATGTTTATTCTGTACAAACGGAATGTGAAGGAGGGGAAATATTTGAGTACCGGGGGAATGTGATGATTGTGCGGTAAGGAAACCCCCAACCCCTAAAGGGGAGTAAGGCACAGGCATCTAAAATGTCGGAAAGAGTAATACCGCGACCAATCATCGACTTGTCGCGGCAGTGATTTACACTTATTTCCCCTTATTCGCCAATTGCCCGCAAGCCGCATCAATGTCTTTACCACGGCTTCTTCTAACCCTTACATTTACCCGGTTTTTTGCCAGGTGATCCGTAAAGCGCTGGGTAGCATCTTCATCTGGTTTTGTAAATTTCGCCCCGTCAATCGGGTTGTATTCAATTACATTTACCAGGTGCGTAGGTACCTGGCGATAAATTTTAGTTAATGCCTCTGCATCTTCTATTGAATCATTCAAATCTTTAAAAAGAATATATTCTAAAGTGATATCATTTTTTGTTTTGTCATAAAAATAATTCAGTGCCTCAATTAAAGTGGCGATGCTGTTACTTTCGTTGATGGGCATTATCTGGTTCCGTTTTTTATCGTCTGCCGCATGTAAGGAAAGTGCGAGGTTAAACCGCACCCGGTCATCCCCCAGTTGCTTAATCTGCTTTGCTACTCCTGCGGTAGAAACGGTAATTCTTTTAGGGCTCATGGCCATTCCATCATTCGAAATCAGCTTATCAATTGCCTTCAGTACATTTTTATAGTTCAGCAATGGCTCGCCCATTCCCATAAACACTACGTTTGATAATTTTTTATCGAACGTTTTTTCCGATTGCTGGTTGATAAAGGCTACCTGGTTATAAATTTCATCATAATCCAGGTTTCTTTTACGCTCCATAGTGCCGGTAGCACAAAACTTACAACTCAGGCTGCACCCGATTTGGGATGATACACAGGCGGTATTCCTCTTTTCGGTAGGAATCAATACCCCTTCAATCATGTGGCCATCAAAGGTTTTAAACCTTGATTTCACCGTGCCATCGCTGCTGAATTGGGTGGCATTAACGGTAAGTGCAGGTAAATCAAATTTTTCAGACAGGTGAAGACGCAATTCCTTTGAGAGGTCAGTCATATCCTCAAAACTCTGGGCATTTTTTTTCCAAAGCCATTCATACACCTGTTTGGTACGAAATTTCTTCTCGCCGATAGATAAAAAATAGGTCATCAATTCTTCCAAACTCAGGTGGCGAATGTTCTTTTTTACTGCTGTCATCCTGCAAAGATACGAAAGCCACTATCCACCGGAAAGGAGCGACAGGGATTATTTTGCGCATTCATATCGTAAACGGGTGTTTGGGATAGCATTTTTTCTTCTTTAAAAAACGTCAGGGAACAATAAAAAATCATGTATTTTAGTTTGAACGAAAACGAGTAGTGTTGCATTCATTTAAATTTATGTCTATACATTTTATTAAACGAGTTGTAAACCCCGCCCGATAGCCCTGGAGTACACGAATTAATACCTTGCTTGTCAGGTAATCGTGTATAAGGTTCGTGGAATTTACTTTGAGACATTTTATACTTAACATTCAAAAGCATGTTTAATCCGCATCCGCTAACAGTCAATATAGATATTACCCTTCTTCGACTTAAAAGGGCTTTAGCGGTAATATTTTTTCTAAATATTTTCATGTTATTTGGTACCTGGGTTCACAAAAGCGGCCTGTTGAAACACAGCAATAATGGACTAAGACGAATGGTTGCCCAGTTCAACCTTGGTACTGAAAACGTTATTGCTGCCTGGTATTCGAGCATGTTGCTGTTATTGGTAGCTGTTGCAGCCTTCTTTTGCTTTTTGTACGATAAGGGCGGAAATTCAAAGTTGACTTACAGGATAATCAATTGGGGATGGATTCCGGTGGTGTTGATTTTCCTGCTACTGTCTTTTGACGAAATGGGGTCTTTTCATGAAATGATCGGTGAATCAGCGGGGTTTAAAAAAATGCTGATTGTAAAAGATGGTGGAGGTGGCTGGTATGCTTTTTTTATATTAATTGGGTTGGTTGCACTATTTATGATTACATTTTTTGTAGTAAAATTTAAAGGGAAAATACCCTCATTAATTTTGTCAATTCTGGGAGTATTATTGTTAGTTAGTAATCCCTTCCAGGAAAAGTATGAAATGTACACATGGCATAGTGCGCCGGATCCTGATACCTGGAAAAGACCTGTTTTCTACCTGCTCCTGGAGGAAGGGTCGGAAATTTTCGCCACTTTTTGCTTTTTAAGCTCCTTTGTATTGTATCCAGTCAAATCAATAATAAATACAAGAAACCAAACTTCTGAAGAAAGATATCAACTTGAATTAATTGTACCAAAGCGTTTACTATTAGACCCCTCCTCTCTGATTGTAATTGCGGGCATGGTAATGCTGATAGTAAAAATTAATACGTGGGAATTTGAAAGTGATAGCGGCATTCCGCAAAACTGGTTTCCCTCCGCCATGTCATTTATAGTTTCCATACTTGGTTTTTATTATTTCTTGAATTCAGGAAATAAATACCATGCGAATGACGCAATTACCTTGTTGATTGCTTTTTTGAGTATTATTATTTCCATTTTCTTTGGAGCTAACCTGTATGTTTATACAGGGGGATTGGTCGGAAAAATTCCTGTTGTCTTATTGTCGGTCTCCCTTTTAGCAGGTATTTTTTCTTTTACTAAATGGAAGAGTAAATCAGGCAGATTCTTTGTTGGTGCCTGGCTTGTAAGTATTTTTATATCACTTAACGCTAATGGGTTTTCTTCGCCGGTATTCGGTTATATTGCTTCCTCCTGCCTGCTGTTAGCCCTTGTTTTACATTATCAGCAGATGGCTTCTAAATTAAACCGGAATTATTAGCAATTTTACCTGATAATGCTTTTACTTTAAGTTTAATTTATTGAAGAAGCGGTATGATTCGGTTTTATTTAAATATTAATTGTTGAGTCCAAAAAAATTATGCAGACTGTTTATGTAATTGACGCATTAAGAACTCCTATTGGCAAGTATGGGGGAGCGCTAAGTAGTATGCGGCCGGATGATTTACTTGCTTTGGCGATTAAAGCTTTGGTTAGCAGGAACTCATCTATCGACATACATGCCATTGAAGATGTAATAGCCGGCGCTGCCAACCAAAGCGGCGAGGATAATAGAAATGTAGCAAGAATGGCTGCTTTACTGGCGGGGTTACCCGTTACCACCGGTGGCAATACGGTTAACCGTTTGTGTGCATCAGGGCTACAGGCAATTATGGATGCATCAAGGGCCATCATGTGCGGCGATGGCGATTTGTATATCGCCTGTGGAGTAGAGAGCATGACAAGGGCACCGTTTGTAATTCCCAAAACAGCGGCACCGTTTGCAAGGGACCCGCAAATGATTGATACTACCATGGGCTGGCGTTTTATCAACAAACAACTGGCGGTATTATATTATCCATACACAATGGGCGAAACAGCGGAAAATGTAGCCAAACAATGGAATATCAGCCGCCATGCACAGGATGGATTTGCATTGGAAAGTCAACGGAAATATTTCAAAGCGCTGCAGGAAAATAAGTTTAAGGAAGAGATTGTTCCGGTTCAGGTGCAAATTGGAAAAGATGTATTTGATTTTAATACAGATGAACATCCACGGGAGACATCGCTGCAAAAATTATCGCAATTAAAAGCGGCATTTATAAAAGACGGAACGGTAACCGCAGGCAATAGCAGTGGAATTAATGATGGTGCTGCCGCCATGTTACTGGCAAGTGAGGCTGCAGTTAAAAAGTACAACCTGCAACCGATCGCTAAAATTGTAAGCTTGGCAATTGCCGGGGTTGATCCGGCTGTAATGGGCATTGGACCGGTACCGGCTACCCAAAAGGCTTTGCGAAGAGCAGGTATAACTGCTGCCGACCTCGACCTGGTAGAATTAAATGAAGCGTTCGCATCGCAGTCCATAGCCTGTATTCATGATCTTGGCCTTGACCTGGAAAGGGTAAATGTAAACGGAGGAGCCATTGCATTGGGGCATCCGCTGGGATGTAGTGGGGTACGTATTTCCACCACTTTGTTACATGAGTTGAAAAAAAGGAAAGGAAAATATGGGCTGGCTACAATGTGTGTAGGGGTAGGGCAGGGCGCTGCAATTATTTATGAAGGTGTTTAAGGGTTTTTAAATACAACTCCTTCATAAACCTGCTTTACCTTGCTATTATAATTGATTGAATCAAGTGTCCATTCGTCTTCCGGATTCGTTTTTTTTATAGCAAGCCACGAATTATCTGCTTGTTTTGTAAATACCTCTATGAGCATCTTTTGAGAATCAATCAGCACGTACTGTTTAAGCGTTGATATGTTTTTATAAAACTCAAATTTTATTGTACGGTCGTATTCTTCAGTAGTAGGGGATAGTATTTCAAATAAAATAGTCGGGTTGACAATGGTATCAAATTCATTGTCAACAAATGAAGGCTCTCCACAAATAACTACCGCATCAGGATAAGTATAAAAAGATTTTAATTGGGTGTGTACCCTCAGATCACTACCGAAAATATTACATGATTTGCCCTTTAGATGAGACACTATATCTCCAAGGAGAGCTGAAGCAATTTGATTGTGCTGATAAGAAGCTCCGGACATTGCAAATATTTCACCACGATAATATTCATTCTTCGTTTTCGACATTCTTTCCAATATCAAAAAATCTTCTTCGCTGTAATATTTTCTTACCGCAACTGGCATTTTTTTTATTTTAAAATTACATTTTTTACCCGATGTTATATAATAATTTCCTTACCAGCCTGTAATTGGTTAGGATGGATAATACCAGTAAAACAGCCGCAACAATCAGCACCATCCAATGCATCAATGGTGACAAATCTTCGCGGTTATACATTACAAAATGCTGAAAGGCGAATTGCAATAACCCGGTAAATAATAAGGCGGAGAGTACAATGATAATATAAACCGGTATCCATTTTTTAGCGACAGTTTTACTCAACCAGCTGGGTGAGTAACCGAGCGTTAACAGAAGCTGCAGGTTGTCTTTACTTTTGGCGATCATCAATTGCAGGTAAAAAGAAAATAGCAACATGGCCAGCAAAATAACCAATACGCCAAAACCTGCCAATCCGCTTACGATGGCTTGTAATATCTGTTTTACCCTGCCAAATTTTGTTTTGTCTTTATTAACCCGGTAATCTTTTTTTTCAAGAAAGCTCAATAACTGCGGATTGTTTGCGTCAATTGTTTTGATATAAATACGGGAAGGATTTACCTGTGATACACCCCCAAAGTTTTTATTGGCCCATTGCATAAAATTGTTGGGCACCAGCACGGAATTGATGCGGTCGCTTAATGCTACAATGCGTGCCCTGAAGTTTTGTATACCGTATGGAGTATAGCATTCCAAAATGATGTTAACGGATGACATCGTCTTGTCGGATAGTTGCGGCAAATCCTGGCTGGGGGCAAATACATTGTACATCTCCATAAAATCCGATGAGAAAATAATGGGCACATCGGGCTGGCCTTCTTTCCAGGTGAAGGAAGGTGGCACCGTGTCCAAAAATTTTTCATCCAGCGATTCCAGGAAAAGATCGGTACTAAATGGGATGATATTTCCGGCGCTTGCTTTAACCCTGAACTGGTTGCTAATTAAGGGGGCCGCATCGGTAATAAAGGGTTGTGATTTTATCTCAGCCAAATCAGCGGAAGTAAAGCGATTATCCTTGCCCATATTATCGTTGGTAATGGTTTTGGTAACCGAGATAAAATCGGCCCCGTCTTTACGGCTGTTTTTTTCTTTCAGTAAATCATTGATGTTGATATACATTTGAATAGAACACAACAATAATAAAACACCCACACCAAGCCCAATATAGCTAAACCACCGGGATGCCTTGTTTTGACTGGCAGATAAAAAAGGAGCGATATGTTTGTATGAAGGCATTTAAAGAAGGTTGACGGTTGACGGTTGATGGTTGACGGTTGATGGTTGACGGTTGATGGTTAATGGTTGATGGTTGATGGTTGATGGTTGATGGTTGATGGTTGATGGTTGATGGTTGATGGTATAAAGATTAATCAGCAAGGTAATGTATTGGCCTTAAACCTTACACCATCAACCTTCAACCTTTTGCCTACCACCGCTCTCACAGGTGCAATGTTCTTTCACTTTTAAAATAGGTGATTTCTCTCAGGTCGGCTAAAATAATGGTAGCGTTTCTTTTTCGGCTTTCTTCTTCCATCAACTCCATTGCTTTTTTCCTGTTGGCTTCATCCAGGTGACTGAAGGGCTCATCCAGCAATAAGAAATCAAATGGTTGTTGCAAAGCCCTGATGATGGCGATCCGCTGTTGCTCGCCATAGCTGCATGTTTTACATAACATGCCGAGTTTACTTTCAATGCCTAATCTTTCAGCCATGGCCACAATATTACTTTCCGGATGATAGGGCGATAATAATCTTTTGATGTCGAGGTTTTGCTGTACGGTTTGTTCGGTAAATAAGCGAAGGTCCTGGAATACGATACTGATATGTTGTTTGCGCCAAATGGAAAATTTCTCCGCATCAAAATTTTTAATGTCATTGGAGTCGTATGAAATCTTTCCATTGTAATCATTTCTAAGTCCATACAAAAAATGAATCAACGAAGTTTTCCCACTGCCACTGGGAGCAATAATATGTATATTTTCTCCTTTGTTAAAAAGGATCGCTTTATTCCAGACCTGCGAATTGTCTACTTTATTCACTTCAAAAAAAGCGGGTAAAACATTTTGCAGTATTATTTGCATGGATCAATATTAAAAAACTGCCAATTCCTTTTAAGAATTGGCAGCAACTTGTGAAAGTAATTTTATTTGGATTTAGCCGGGGGCATAGCCATTGTATCTTCAAACTGGCCGAAATCCTGGAAAGCCATTTTTTCTTCCTGTTGTTTTTTTCGTTGCTCCTTATACAACTCACTGAATTTTGCCATGTACTGGTTCAGTTGCTTCAGACTGTTGGTTGTTTTATCAACCAGGTTTATCTCTACTGTTTGTTTGATGCCACCATCACTGTAATTTCCCCCTTTCCACAAAACATTATCCCACATTTTTAACGATGCATCGTATGCTATTTTTGCCGAGCTGTCTTTTGAAGCTTCACTTCCAAATGATTTTAACAGCGTTTGGATATTCAGGTAACCACCCATTGGTTCACCGCTTATTTTACTAATGAAGTCAAAGTTGGTACTGGCACTTCCAAGGTATTGATCCACATTTTCTTTAGTGTTGCTGACAGCAAAATAGTTTGCGTTTGAGTTAAAAGCAAAAGGTAATTTACTACTGTCACTAAACTGTCCTTCTCCTAATTTTTTACCAGCGTTCATCAACTTATTAAAAGATTCTTTATCACCAATAGATGTTGCAAAAATAAAGTTGAAGGTTGGTTTTTTTGAGATGGAAATATTTTCAGCCTGGTCTTTAAATTTAAAAGTAGTAGTATCCTGTTGCAGCACCAGGTCAGACAAGCCGAAAACAACATCTCCTTTATTGGCTTTGATAAAATCGTCCATTGTAAAACCTAATTTCTGAATACCCATATTGATCAATCCATCAAGCCCCGTCATTTTTATTAATTCCCTGATGGCTTCCGGTTTAAAATTTAAAGCCATCATTCCCACCACATCTTTACCCGGCATGCGCTTAATCATCTCCTCATTAATTTTTCCACCACTGTATTTTTTAAACAGGTTAATCATTTCTTCGCTGGCATACGACGTTGCATTAAACAGCATCTTACCATTATCAAAATTCATAGTAGCAGCGGTTATATTTCCTTTGTAAAATTTTTCGAGGTTAACCATTGCCAGTGCTGCAGATGAAGCAGCGCTTTTGCTAAGTTCTTCTGTATTCATCCAAAAATGAACATCACCGGTTTCTTTCATCAACCGGGTAAATTTTTCATCTTTTGCCAGGCTGCTACTTTCTTTTAAAGCGAAAATGGCTTTACAGGTTGCCCCAATGTCCCGGGTTGAAACAGTTTTTAAATTGATAGAATCGCTTTTCATTCTCCTGGATAGTTCATCCATTTGAGAAAATTGAGGCGCATCAAAAACATACACAAATTTTTCTTTTGTAAAACCCACACACACGGGAGATTTGCTGATGAACTGTACCCCATCCTTTTCACTGTCGGCGCCGTTTTCAGTTATTTGTTGATTGAATGTCTTAAAAGCAGCTTCATCCTTTACCGTACCTTCAAAGCAGATATAACCGCCAACACTATCTTTTATGGCAAAAAATAACATGTCAGATTTTGTGTCAATACCTGCATTATCTGGGTTGTCTAACAAGCTTTTTAAAGTTGCCGGTAAAGTGGAATCGCTCTTCATTTCCGCAAATAGCGGATTCTGTTTTATTTCCTCCCAGGGTAATTTCGACGACAGGGATTTACCATCTATCTTAATAACAATGGCAGCTTCTTTTGGTATTAATTTACCTTGTTTATTGGTTTTTGCGCAAGACGACAACATAATGGCCGCTGCACCAATGATCATGAATGCGAAAAGACGGGTTGTTTGCATGGATTTATTTTTTAATGCTGAAATGTTTATTATTAATCACTTAGATTTTAAAGCACGATCCGCTATCGGATTACACGAATTATTACCTGCTGTTTTTTAATGGGTACAAATCTTCTTTCAAACCTGGCTTATCAATTTGAATTATTTTGTTTGTTAAAGTACTCCGCCAATCTTTCAAACACCACCACTTCCTGCAACCCGGTATGAAGGTCTTTTACCAGGCAATAATTTTGTTCTATTTCTTTACTGCCAATAATAATGGCATAACTGATTCGCTTTTTCCCGGCATAGGAAAACTGTTTGGCGATCTTAGTAAACTCATGGTACATTTCGCAGGAAATACCTTTATATCTTAACTGCTGCATAATCTCAAATGCAAAGCGGCTTTCTGCTTCCCCCATATTAAAAAAAATAGCTTTGGTACCTGTTTGCACCGCTTCAGGAAAAAGTGTTAACTCTTCCAGCACATCATAAATTCTGTCAACCCCAAAACTAATACCTACTCCTGCAATGCCAGGTACATCAAATAGCCGGGTAAGGTCATCGTATCGTCCACCGCCACCAATGCTTCCCATTTGTACTTCGGGCGGAGCTTTTGCTTCAAATATTATCCCGGTATAATAATTTAATCCCCTTGCTAAGGTAAAATCTATTTCAATATTAATGTGACTGGTTTGCTGGTATAAAAATTCTACTTCATGTATCCCCTCTGTCCCGGTTTTGATATTACCGAGGAGTAGTTTTATTTGATTTAATTTTTCGTCGTTGGTACCGGATATGGTTAGGTATTTTTCTATTACGCCAATCTGCTGAGGAGACAGTTCCCTTGCCAGCAATTCTTCTTTCACTTTTTCTAATCCAATCTTGTCCAATTTATCAATTGCAATGGTAATATCCATCATTTTTTCATCACCGCCACATAGGTGGGCCAATGCTGACAAAATTTTACGGCTGTTTATTTTTAAAGTATAATTTCCAAGCCCCAGCTTACTAAAGGCCAGGTGATAAATATTTGCCAACTCTACTTCGTTAATTAAAGAAGTACTTCCCACTATATCTGCATCGCATTGGGTAAACTCGCGATACCGGCCCTTTTGCGGCCTGTCTGCACGCCACACAGGTTGCACCTGGTACCGTCTGAATGGAAAAGTGAGTTTAGTATGGTTCATGGCTACATACCGTGCAAAAGGGATAGTAAGATCGTATTTCAATGCACGTTCTGTAAGATCACTGCTGCTCTTTCCGGTAATAGCTTTTTCAAAACCAGCTTTTGCCTTGTCGATATTTTTAGGATTGCTGATGCCATTATTTAGAATCTTAAAAATAAGCTTGTCACCTTCCTCTCCATATTTGCCCATCAGGGTTTCCAGGTTTTCCATTGCAGGGGTTTCCAATGGTTCAAATCCATATAATTCAAAAGCCGATCGGATAGCAGCTAAAATGTAATTTCGTTTTCGAACCGTATCTGCCGAAAAATCCCGGGTACCCTGGGGAATGCTTGGTTTGGCCATTATTGTTTCTTAGTTAAAATAGTATGTAATGATAGTGTACTGAATCGTGGTGATTTGAACCTTTATTGCGTCAGGTATACTTCTTAATGATTGCTTCACAAGCCTGGTCAATTAAATCATATACTTTATGGTATCCTGGCTCAGCCCCATACCATGGATCGGGTATATCCATATCCGTTCCGGGGTAAACTTCATTTAACAATAAATCTACAACAGCGTCATCGTATTTATCTTTTCCAATCCACCTCATTTCTTCCAGCACATCAGCAGCCATTGCATATATCTTATCAAATCGTTGAAAATCTTCTTTTACAAACCGCCTGCACTGTTGTTTACTGATATCAATTCCCCGCATTTTGGCAACTTTCTGCGAAAGATGGTGCGGTTGTTCACCTATGTGAAAGCCATTGGTACCGGCACTGTCCACTTCCCACTGCAATCCTGATTCATTAATCTTATACTGTAATATTCCTTCTGCAAGCGGGCTTCGGCAAATATTGCCAAGGCAAACCATCAAAATTTTCATATCGCAAATATAAGCTGTTAGGTGGAAGAAAGTGATTAGCTACGGGCTGTTGCAGGGAGAAAACTATTTAAGCGTTCACATTCGCAGGATGACCGGTTCCAAACGGGCAATAGCTGCCTGACTGGCGTTATGCATGTGGCTAACTGATTATTAAACATTGGCTTTTGTGGATTTGTAAGCTATTGGCATCTCATTGCAAACGGCGCCGGTTTTGATTCGATTTGATAACAACAAAACCAACCATTATGAACAGCAAATTAATTACTGAGAGTGATCTATTGGATATAGTTTTCGAAAAAAGAAATAAGGCGTATGGCGCTTACACGCTTCGGAAATTTTATAACTACCGGCTAATGAAATCCATCGGCATAATGATGGTGGCTGTTATTGTATTTTCTGCTTTTACCTTTCTTCCGGCAACTAACAATACGGGCGGCTTCATTGTTGAAGAACAGGTTTTTGGAAGCATTCCTCCTGCGGCAAAGTTGCCTGAAGTAAAACCTGTAGTACTAAAGCAGGTAAAACCAACCTACCTGTCTGTCCGGAAATTTTTAAGTAATATCCTAATTGTAAACAGTAAAGATTCATCGGATATGTTGCACGATTTGAAAGACGTTTCCATTGGCGATAACACAAATATTATTCCCGGCAATTTAACGGAAGCTTTGTTAGTTGGTTACTCAACGGGTTTTGCGGGTACAGAAGCACCACTTAAAATTACTGAACCCATACCAGGCATCACCCAGCCAATTGACAACCCGGAGGTAATGCCTGAATTTCCCGGAGGCATGGCGGCTCTCAGAAGTTTTCTCGAACGCAATCTCAGAAATCCCGGAGACCTGGATGAAGGCGAACTGATTAGCGTAAAAGTAAAATTTGTGGTTGGTTACGATGGAAAACTGAAAAGTTTTGAATTGGTACAGGATGGTGGAAGCGAATTTAATAATGAGGTGATGAGGGTATTGAAAAAGATGCCTGCCTGGATACCCGGAAAATCCAGAGGGCAAAATGTGCCGGTGAATTATACGATTCCTGTTAAGTTTATTCCGGAAGGGTAATTTTACGTAATTAATTTTGTAAATTGCCCCTCCACATATAGTTGGACAGATATTACAACACTATAAATAGTTATAAAATTTATACAATGGCATTGGAAGAATTTGAAAGGGAACAACTTAGCGAAAGAGAAAAAGGCTTTATACGAATGCGAACCATTACCAACTACGGGATGGGCGGCTTTATGATTATTGTTGGGTTCTTTTTTATGTTTCCTATAAAATTAACCCGGCCTTATATCAATCAATATGATCCGGAGTTAATTAAAATATTTGCCGTAGTATGTTGGTTGTATGGGGCCTTCCGGATTTACAGGGGGTATAAAAAAAATTATTTTAGGAACTGATGAAAACATTCAAACAGGAGAGGAACAGGATTAGTATTGGATTATTATTGATTTTATGTATTGGTTTAATAAGCTGTAAGTCTAAAAAGATTGCTGAAGTGTCTGATACCCTTACCAGTGGCATAATTAATATTAGCGTAGATGAGTCTTTTAAGCCAGTTATTGATGAACAAATAAAGGTTTTTGAAAGTTCTTACCCGGATGCAAAAATCATTGCCCATTATAAACCGGAAGCTGATTGTTTAAGAGACATATTAACAGACTCCCTAACCAGGATGGTTATTGTAACCAGGGGGTTAAACAGGAAGGAGGAAAAATATTTCAAAGACTCTTTAAATTACTTTCCCCGGTGGGATGAGCTTGCTACAGATGCTGTTGCCATAATTGTGAATACTCATAGTAATGACACAATTTTTACCGTTGATAGATTACAGCAGCAACTATCGGGATCATTGGGAAAAAAGGAACAAATCGTTTTTGATGGTTTAAGTGCTACCAGTACCGTGCGATTTGCCATCGATAGCATTTTAAAAGGAAAGCAATTTGATACCAGTGTTGTAAGGGCAGTAAAAAGCAGTAAGGAGGTATTGGATTATGTGGCGGCAAATGAAAACGCAATCGGGCTGGTGGGCATTAGCTGGATCGGTAATCCCGAAGACACGGCCCAGGTACAAATGTTAAAAAAAGTAAAAATGGTTTATGTAAAATGCGATAATTGCTCGGATTCGCCATATGTAAAACCAAATCAAATGAACATCATGACGAGGCGCTATCCTTTGGTACGTGGTTTGTATTTTATACTCAAAGAAAATTATTCGGGGCTTGGTTCCGGGTTTTTGAATTTTTTACAGTACGAGAGAGGGCAATTAATATTCAGAAGAGCTTATTTAGGTTCCAGCAAAATGGGATTTGCGATCCGTAATGTGCAAATCAACGAAAAATTACAAAAAGAATAGCTTGCAATTGTGGCAGTTTCCATTTAAAATTAATATCATTGTAAAGTCTTAAACGGTAAAATAAAATGAACAAGATCAAATCTGGAATGCTGGTTTTAACTGTTTTGTTTCTTTCAAATTCAATGAAAGCACAAACTATTGAGGAAGGTAAAAAGTTCATGTACTATGAACGGTACCAAAGTGCTAAAAACGTGTTTCAGAAACTGATTGCCGCCAATCCAAATAATACGGAAGCCATATATTGGTTAGGGATGGCCACCATATCCGGTGCTGATTTTGGGACTAAGGAATTGAATGAGGTAAAGGAGTTGTACCGTAAGGCACTCGCAACGAATGCAAATAATCCGCTGTTGATAGCGGGAATGGGGAATATCGAACTAAGGGAGGGAAAAGCGCAGGATGCCCGAAACAGGTTTGAAACGGCTCTTTCTTTGAGCCAGAATAAAGACCTGGAAGTGTTAACTGCTGTGGGTATGGCAAATTCGGATTTCGATAATAAAAACGGAGACCCGAATTATGCGATCGAAAAATTGAAAATCGCTACCAATTTTAAAAAATTCAAAGAGCCCTCTGTATTTGTTTACATGGGCGATGCCTACAGAATGCTGATGGATGGGGGCAATGCACAGATATCATATCAGTCAGCTTTGAATATAGATCCAAACTATGCAAGGGCATTGTACCGCATTGGTAAAATTTATCAAACACAAGGTGCAGGTCAGGAGGAGATTTACATGAAATATTTTAATGATGCCATTGCAAAAGATCCTGCTTTCGCACCGGTATATAAAAATTTGTCTGATTTATATTATAACACAGATGTTACTAAATCTGCTTCGTATTTGGATAAATATTTATCCAATACGGATGAAGATCCTAAGAATTGCTACTATAAAGCGTCTATGAAATATGCCCAGGGATTATTTAAAGATGCGATTGACCTGGCGGCTCAGTGTATTACTGCAAACCCTGCTCCTTATCCAAAATTATATGGTATTCAAGGCTATGCATATAATAGGTTGGGGGATTCATTAAAAGCAAAAGATGCTTTTGAAAACTACTTTAAAAAGGCAGAACCTTCGCAAATAGGTATGGGGGATTTTGCTAATTATGCCAATGTGCTGCTTAAATTTCCCGGAAATGATTCACTGGCGGGTACTTATGTAGATAAAGCGGTACAGTTAGATACACTTGAATCAAATAAGATCACGTATTTAAAAAATATTGCGACTTATTATGAAGGACAAAAGAAATATAAAGAAGCTGCTGATTGGTTCAAGAAAATAATATCGGTGAAGCGGGAACCAACTAAAACAGATTTGTATTACGCCGGGTACAACTATTTCAGGTCAGGATACTACCAGCCTGCAATTGAAGTCTTTAATATTTATGGTCAAAAATACCCGGATGATGCATTTAGTTATTACATGATCGGTAAAGCTTATTGGGCCATTGATTCCACCATGGAGCAGGGCTTAGCCAATCCTTCTTTTCAAAAGACGATCGATGTAGGGCTGGTTGATAAAGTCAAATATAAAAATCAATTGATCGGCAGCTATAAATATTTTGTAGCATATTTCGCCAATATTAAAAAGGACAAAACCATCGCTATCAATTATTGCGACAGTGTACTGGCTATTGATCCTGCGGATACGGAAGCGTTGAATAATAAAACCGTAATCGGTTCAATGAATATGAATGCACCGGCAACACCCAAGCAAACAAAGCCTGCGGCCACAAAGCCCAATGGAGATAAATCAGCTATTCCTAACAAAGTACAGGCCCCGGTAGCAAAAAAGTAATGAATATTAATTTGAATAATAAATCCCCAATCTGCTTAAGATTGGGGATTTTCTTTTTTACAAACCTTAGATTGTTATTTGCTCACCCTACCCTATTTTTGCATTATGCAATTTTTTATCCTACAAGCCAATAATATCAACAATGCCTCCAATTATTTGCCAATAGGCATTCAATTGTTTTTCGCGATTGGTTTTATCGCTACCATGATGTTGCTCACCCATAATTTTGGGCCCAAAAGACAGACATCCGATAAACTGCAAAACTTTGAAAGTGGCATAGAAATAAAGGGAAATGCCCGGCAACCGATGGCTATTAAATACTTCTTAGTTGCAATCCTGTTTGTGTTATTTGATGTGGAAGTTATTTTTTTCTATCCCTATGCAGTTAATTTCAGGGAGTTGGGATGGCAGGGATTCATTGCTGTCACCATGTTTGTGGGTTTATTTATTGCAGGGTTTATCTATATTATAAAAAAAGGAGCTTTAAACTGGGAGGATTAATACAATTAGCTAATTAGCCAATATGCTAATCTGCTAATGAAATCCTTCGCAAACTAAACAAATGCCAAGCCTGTGAGGTTATAGAATTAGCACATTAGCATATTATCACATTATCAAATTAAAACTATGCGTCCCGTACAATATAACACAAAGCTTAAAATGGTAGAAGCCCCGGAATCAATGATGGGGGATGGTTTTATGGCTACTTCATTTGAAAAAGTGGTTGGTCTTGCCCGCAAAAATTCTATCTGGCCACTACCATTCGCTACTTCCTGCTGCGGTATCGAATTTATGGCTACTATGGCAAGCCATTACGACCTGGCCAGGTTTGGTTCAGAAAGGGTTGGGTTTTCTCCCCGTCAATGTGATCTGTTGATGGTAATGGGTACCATTTCTAAAAAGATGGGCCCTGTATTAAGGCAGGTTTATTTGCAAATGGCGGAGCCAAGGTGGGTATTATCTGTTGGTGCCTGTGCATGTAGCGGTGGGATATTTGATACTTATTCTGTATTGCAGGGTATTGACCAGGTTATACCGGTTGATGTATATGTGCCTGGTTGCCCTCCACGGCCGGAAGCTATTCTGGATGGGTTTTTAAAAATACAGGAATTGGTTGGGCAGGAAAGTTTGAGAAGAAGAAACGGCGATAAGTATAAAGAGTTAATGGCGAGTTATGGAATACAATAAATGTTAGCTAACTTTTGCGTTAAAATGATAGATGTCTTTAGATACAGTCGTTAAAATTGCCCAGCTTGTTGTTTATTTCGCAACATCTGTGGGTATTGGTATTTCCGTTTTACTTTCCTGAAAAACAATAAAGTAAAAAGAGAGGAATGGCTTAAATCACTGTATGAAAAGTTTTTTGAAGCGGATTCATTTAAGAAAATACGGCGTGAAATTGAGTATTCAAGGCTAGAAATTTTTTTAGCGTTGGATAACAAGGGAATGGCTACCAATGAGGAAAATGAAGAGAAATTTGTTGACTTTCTTAATTTTTTTGAGTTCATTTCCAGTCTTCAAATGAATGATCACATTAAAGCAAATGAGGTAAAGGATTTATTCGGCTATTATTTTCAAAAATTGAAAGAAAGTAGTTTTATTCATTTTTATATCACTTTCTATGGTTTTGAAAATCTTTCAAAAGTTTTGAATGAGTATAAATAATAAAATATTTGTTTACGGAACCCTGATGGATGGTTTATTAAAGGATGCTGTTCCCGGAATAGATTTACACATCAAGAAGCAACGGAATGGAAAAATCAACGCCCGGCTGTTTGATTTAGGTGATTATCCGGGTGCAAAACCTACCTCCATTAAATCAAAGGAAGTGCATGGTAAGATATACGAGGTAGATCCCAAACATTTTGAAAATGTCTTAATCAAGCTGGATGACTATGAAGAATACAATCCTGAAAAAAAGAATGAGTCATTGTATGTAAGAAAGATTACCCCTGTAATTGGGGAAGATGGAAGTTCCTCAAAAGCCTGGGTGTATTGGTATAACAAGCCAACCAGTAGAAAGAATGAAATTGAAACAGGAGATTATAATAAATATTTGAAGCGAAATAAGTTAAAGAAAAATGGCCTTAAATAACGAGTTAATAAAACAGCAGCTTACAGAAAAATTTGGAGATCAGCTCACCGATTGGCAGGAACCTTATGGTATGCTGACTTTTACCGGACCCAAAAACTTAAATCTGAAGGTATTGCAGTATTTATTTGATGAGCCTGGATTAGGATTTCGGTTTTTAACTGATTTGCAGGCTGTACATTACCCGGATAGAAAAGGGGAGGAATTGGCAGTAGTTTACCATTTGCATAATTTGGTGGATAATATCCGCATCAGGTTTAAAGTGTTTACAGATATAAATACCCCGGATGTCTATAGTGCAACAGCGTTGTACCAATCAGCCAATTTCATGGAAAGAGAGACATACGATTTTTTCGGGGTTAATTTTACCGGGCATCCAAACCTGATTAGAATTTTAAATGTGGATGAAATGGATTATTTTCCAATGCGGAAAGAATTTCCCCTGGAAGATCAAACAAGGACAGACAAAGATGATGAGATGTTTGGAAGATAAGGTTCTTCATTCATTTGAAACAGGTGTTGAGGCAGGTTGTATCAATGCTCACAGTCGCTGAAAGTTTCAATGCATTTGATTCAGGCACATATAAAATGGTTAAAAGCTGATTAAAAAATATTAAAGGAAAATAATGAGTGATCATATTCTTTTACCGGAAGGAAGTATAGAAAAACAAACTACCACGCTTAACCTCGGGCCTACCCATCCTGCCACACATGGGGTGTTTCAGAATATTCTCGAACTGGATGGGGAACGTATCATGAAAGCCACATCCACCGTAGGTTATATTCACCGTGCATTTGAAAAGCTGGCGGAGCGGAGGCCACTTTATCAAATTACTCCCCTCACCGACCGGTTAAACTATTGCTCATCACCGATCAATAACATGGGCTGGCATATTACCTGCGAAAAATTGTTGGGTATCCAGTTGCCGAAAAGAGTTGACTATCTCCGGATCATCATTATGGAGCTGTCAAGAATTTCAGATCACCTGATATGTAATTCCATTGTTGGGGTTGATAGTGGTGCTTATTCCGGCTTTTTGTACCTGATGCAATTCAGGGAATTGATTTACGAAATATACGAAGAAGTATGCGGCTCCAGGCTAACGACCAACATTGGCCGTATCGGGGGATTCGAAAGAAATTTTACGAATACTGCCTTTGAAAAGCTGGAGCAATTCCTGGCAACTTATCCAAAACAGTTAAAAGAATTTGAAGCCCTCTTTAGCCGCAACCGCATTTTTATGGAACGCACTATCGGATGCGGGGCTATATCGGCAGAAAGGGCATTAAACTACGGTTTTACAGGGCCTAATTTAAGAGCCGCCGGGGTGGACTACGATGTACGGGTACATACTCCCTATAGTTCATACGAAGACCTGGATTTTATTATTCCGGTTGGTAAAACGGGAGATTGTTATGATCGCTTTTTAGTACGACAGGAAGAAATGTGGCAAAGCCTTAGCATGATTGAGCAGGCATATAAAAAAGTACAGGAATTTAAAGGCGCTGATGCGGAGGTATTTCACGCCGATACACCAGCATACTATTTACCGGAAAAAAAGGATGTCTACACCAAAATGGAGGCCTTAATTTATCACTTCAAAATCATCATGGGTGAAACTGATATACCTGCCGGGGAAGTGTATAGTTCTGTGGAAGGTGGCAATGGAGAGTTAGGTTTTTACCTGATCAGTGATGGCGGAAGAACACCATACCGTTTACATTTCCGCCGGCCATGTTTTATTTATTACCAGGCGTTTCCCGAGTTGGTACAGGGCGGTATGTTAAGCGATGCGGTTATAACCATGAGCAGTTTGAATTTGATTGCCGGGGAGTTGGATGCATAGGGAATTTAAAATTGAGAATTCAGCAGTATGAGCCAGGATAGAAAAATGCCGGTGCCAATTAATAAAGTTTCTTTTGCAGAAGCAGAAGATTTGGACGTTGAATATTATGCTGGAATTAGCTGGAAAGTAAGTGTAAGCAATGTAGAGGAAATGAGGCGAATGATATGGAATCGGGAATACAATCTGGAAAGGGATAGGAGTATTACTATATCACGTCTAAAGGATGACAGGGATGAACTTAAATGAAAACTTTACTGATTTCATTACACTGCTAAACAAGCATAATGTTAAGTACGTTTTGGTAGGTGGCTGGGCAGTAATTTTTGAAGGGTATAGCAGAACAACCGGTGATATGGATTTTCTTATTGAAACAGTCGAAGCAAACGCCGAAAAAATAATGAAAGTTATCCAGGAATTTATGGGTTCCTCAATTGGGTTTGTAAAAGATGATTTTTTAAAGGAGGACAATGTAATAATGTTGGGAAGGCAGCCTTTTCGAATAGATATCTTGACAACGATATCGGGAGTAAATTTTGTGGACGCATATAACACGAGCAAAATTTACAGTGACGAAGGAATTGAAATAAGGTGTATTCACATCAATGAACTGATTAATAATAAGAAGGCTACCGGAAGATTAAAGGATTTAGCAGATGCAGAAATGCTTGAAAAGATTTTGAAAAAGCGAAAGAATAAATAAAAATGGATATTCAATTTTCAGGAGAAAAATTAAATAAGGTAACAGAAATTATCAGCCGTTATCCGACCGGTAAGCAAAAAAGCGCCTTGTTACCAATTTTACACCTCGCCCAGGATGAGTTTGGTGGCTGGTTAGATACACGGGTAATGGATTACGTAGCAACCTTATTGCAAATAGAACCCATCGAAGTATATGAAGTCGCCAGTTTTTACAGCATGTATAACCTTAAGCCCGTTGGTAAATATTTATTTGAAGTTTGCCACACAGGTCCATGTATGCTGAACGGAAGCGATGATATCATCAGTTATATAAAACAGAAATTAAATATTGGTGTAGGCGAAACTACAGCAGATGGTTTATTTACATTGAAAACGGTGGAATGCCTGGGGGCCTGCGGATATGCACCCATGATGCAGTTGGGAAAAACTTACCGGGAGCATTTAACCAAAGAAAAGGTGGATGCCATTGTAGAAGAGTGCCGGTCAAAAGCAAACTAAATAAATGGGAATAACCAATGCCATACTAAAAGTAAAAGAGCACCGCAAATCGGAAAAAGTTGCCGAGGTGAATTTTTTAATCGATAGCGGAGCAGTGTATAGTTTGGTACCCGGAAAAATTTTGGATGAACTGGATATCGAACCATATAAAGAAATGACATTTTCTCTGGCGGATGGCACCACGTTAAAGAGAAAGGTATGTAGTGCTTATTTTGAATTGGAGGGAGAAGGTGGTCCGGCTCCGGTTGTTTACGGAGAAGAGGGAGATGAACCGCTTTTAGGGGCAACCACTTTAGAATCTCTGGGGTTGGTGCTTAATCCCTTTACCAGGACATTGCATCCGATGCGGATGTTGATGGCCAAATTGAAATTGAAAAAGAACCAATAACAGCAACATGAAACTCATACCTTATATTCACTATTCAGGTAATGCGGAAGAAGCATTGAATTTCTATGTATCCGCATTGGACGGCAGTATTCAACAGTTAGGCCGATATGGTGATAGCCCGATGGATTCCGATGAAGACTGGAAACAAAAGGTAATGCATGCCCGGCTGGTATTTGACGATAACATGATCATGATTTCAGACTCTTTTAAAGGGCAACCGGTATCTACCGACGGAAATGTGCAGTTAAGTGTAGATGTAGAGGATACGGAAAAACTTGAAATGGTTTTTAATAAAATGGCCGAAGGAGGTACTATCACTATGCCGTTGGCGGATACATTCTGGGGTGCCCGGTTTGGGATGTTAAAGGATAAGTTTGGAGTAAGCTGGATGTTTAATTGTGAGCTAAAAAAATAGTGAAGTTTTCCCTTACCATATTTTTTTCGCTCCTGCTGGTATTTTGTTGTGCTCAAACTGATGTTGACAAACTAACAGTAACATTAAAGCAATTTCACCAGGCATTGGTTAAAAGAAATATAGTTTCTGTCAACCAGCAAACAGACAAAGCGTTGAGTTATGGCCATAGCAACGGTTGGGTAGAAACTAAAACTGAGATGCTTAAAAACCTGGAGACAGGCTATTTAATATACCAGGATTTTAAAGAAGACAGCTTGTTGATAACGGTAAATGATAATGTTGCGAATGCAAGATTTACTGCTGATGTATCTGCCACTTTAAACGGGAAAAGAAATTCCTTTCATTTAAAAGTGCTGGAAGTATGGGTGAAAAAAGGGAATCGTTGGTTATTATTTGCCCGGCAGGCGGTAAAAGGGTAAGGTTTCAATTAAAAATAATTGTCCTAACAATATAAAATAAAGATTCGCCCCGCGTGAATTAGTATATGAGTAAAAAATTATTATTAGACAAGGCAAATGTTCCGGGAATCCGCAGTTACGAAGTGTATCGCCGGGAGGGTGGCTATCGAAGCGTGGAAAAGGCCCTGAAACTAACTCCGGCAGAAATCGTGGAAGAAGTGAAAAGAAGTGGCTTACGTGGCCGGGGTGGAGCAGGTTTTCCCACAGGGATGAAATGGAGTTTCCTGGCGAAGCCGGAAGGCGTTGCCCGTTACCTGGTTTGTAATGCGGATGAAAGCGAACCCGGTACTTTCAAAGACAGGTATTTAATGGAATTTATTCCCCACCTGTTGATTGAAGGAATGATTGTGTCCTCTTTTGCCCTGGGTAGCAATGTAAGTTACATATACATCCGCGGCGAATACGCCTGGATCACTGATATCCTGGAAGAGGCTATAGCAGAAGCAAGGAAAAACGGATGGCTGGGCAAAAATATACTGGGTACCGGGTTTGATTGCGAACTATATGTACAGCGTGGAGCAGGCGCCTATATCTGTGGTGAAGAAACCGCTTTGATAGAAAGCCTGGAAGGTAAGAGAGGGAATCCGAGGATTAAACCACCATTCCCGGCTGTAAAAGGTTTATGGGACTGTCCAACCGTTGTCAACAATGTAGAAACGCTGGCTGCTGTTGTACCCATTATTAATGAAGGAGGAGATGCCTATGCAAAAATTGGGGTTGGTAAAAGCACTGGTACAAAACTGATTTCGGCCTGTGGTAATATCAATAAGCCCGGCATCTACGAAATAGACATGACCATCTCCGTAGAAGACTTTATTTACAGCGACGAATATTGTGGAGGTATACCCAATGGTAAAAAATTGAAAGCATGTATCCCGGGTGGGTCGTCTGTGCCAATTTTGCCGGCTAATTTATTATTGACTACGGCAAAAGGAGAGAAGCGCCTGATGAACTACGAAAGCCTTGCTGACGGGGGATTTGCTACCGGGAGTATGATGGGTAGTGGTGGGTTTATTGTATTGGATGAAGACCAGTGCGTAGTTAGAAATACCATGACACTCGCAAGATTTTACCACCATGAGAGTTGCGGGCAATGCAGCCCCTGCCGCGAAGGAACAGGGTGGATGGAAAGAATATTAAAAAAGATTGAGAATGGGAAGGGGGAAATGAAGGATATAGATTTGTTGTGGGATATACAACGGAAAATAGAAGGGAATACAATTTGTCCGTTAGGCGATGCGGCAGCCTGGCCGGTTGCGGCAGCCATCCGGCATTTCCGTGATGAGTTTGAATGGCATGTGCTTCACCCGGATGAATGTTTGAAAAGAAATTATGGGTTGATGCATTATGCAGATCCGGTACATGTGCCGGTGATGGCTTAAGATAATAAAGTAACAATAAAGAATTGCCTTTTCGTAAAAATAGCTCCCTGGCGGGAAACAAAATATGGCAGAAGAAATAAAAACCTTTAAAGTAACCATCGATAACATCACCATTGATGTGCCCGTTGGTACCACTGTATTAAATGCAGCCCGTAAAATTGGAGGCGATGTGGCGCCGCCTGCAATGTGCTACTACAGCAAGTTGCAGGGCAGTGGCGGAAAATGCCGTACCTGCCTGGTAGAAATAGCAGCCGGTTCTACTGCCGATCCGAGGCCAATGCCTAAACTGGTAGCATCCTGCCGTACTACGGTAATGGACGGCATGATTGTTAAAAACATCACCAGCGAAAAAGTGAAGGATGCAAGGGCAGGAGTAGTAGAATTTTTATTACTGAATCATCCGTTGGATTGCCCGATTTGCGACCAGGCTGGTGAATGCCACCTGCAGGACCTGGGATATGAGCATGGAAAAGAAGGCACCCGCTACGAGTTTCCCCGCAGAACGTTTGAGAAGGAAGATATTGGTCCCTACATCCAGTTACACATGACAAGATGTATACTTTGTTACCGCTGTACCTATGTTGCAGATCAGTTAACTGATAAGCGGGTGCATGGTATTTTAGACAGGGGCGAACATGCTGAAATTTCTACCTATATTTCCAAAGCAATTGATAATGACTTTAGTGGCAATATGATTGATGTATGCCCGGTGGGTGCTTTAACAGATAAAACATTCCGGTTTAAAAACCGCGTATGGTTTACCAAGCCGGTAGATGCCCATCGTAATTGTGAAACGGAGGGTTGCTGTGGTAAAACTACGCTCTGGCTGCGGGGAGATGAAGTGTACCGGGTAACGGCCCGTAAAGATGAGTGGGGCGAAGTACAGAGTTATGATGGTAAGCCTGGCTGGATTTGCAATACCTGCCGTTTTGATAAAAAGAAAACAACTGATTGGGTAATAGAAGGCGTTACAAAAATTAACCGCCACTCAGTAATTTCGCAGGGAAAATACGACGGATTGGTAATACCAAAAGAAACCATCCAGGAAGTGATGGGAGGCAGGGAGCCCAGGTTATTGATGGATATTCATGATGAAAGCGGAGTAAATAATCCGGATATTCATTTGAGCGAAATTAATGGTCCGGCGCATTCTGATTCTTTTGCCCCCAACCCCTAAAGGAGAATTATTCGGGGAATCTATTTTTAATGTTGTTTAAGAATAGTGGTACGATAAAAAATGCAGTGTAACTGAGAGAGAGTTAAATTAATGTTGTTGGAGATTGAATTCGTGTCATATAGGTTTGCAGTACAAGTGACTCCCGAAATTCGGGATTGACATAACACGACGATGAAGACTAAAGATTCAATACCGGCTAAAAATATTTATAAAAATTTATGTTATTATCTATTGACCTTTCTTTAATAATAGAAAAATTAGTCCTCATCGTTGTGGTGGTAATGTCATCATTAGTGATAGCGATGTATGCAACATTTGCTGAACGCAAGGTGGCGGCCATTATGCAGGACAGGCGTGGCCCCAATCGTGCCGGTCCTTTTGGTTTATTGCAACCGGTGGCTGATGGATTAAAATTGTTTTTCAAGGAAGAGATTATCCCTAATTTGTCATCCAAATTTTTATTTATTCTCGGTCCCTGCCTTGCCATGTTAACCGCTATGATGACGGGTGCAGTTATTCCATGGGGTGATAAAGTGCATTTTTTTGACCGGGATATTCCGCTGCAAATTGCTGATATCAATATCGGTATCTTATATGTATTTGGTGTGGTAAGTTTAGGTGTGTATGGTATCATGATTGGTAGCTGGGCAAGTAATAATAAATTCTCATTGATGGGTGGCTTAAGAGCTGCTTCACAAATCATCAGTTACGAACTGGCGATGGGTATTGCCTTAATCGCATTGCTGATGACAACGGGAACGCTTAGCCTGAAGGAGATTGTAGAACAGCAGCAGGAGCATTGGTATAGCTGGAATTTTATAAAGCAGCCGTTAGGATTTTTGATATTTTTAATTTGTGCGTTTGCGGAGTGTAACCGCACCCCGTTTGATTTACCCGAAGCAGAAAATGAATTGATAGGCGGATACCATACAGAGTATTCTTCTATGAAACTGGGATTCTTCCTGTTTGCAGAGTATATCAATATGTTCCTTAGCAGTGCGGTAATGGTAAGTTTGTTTTTTGGAGGGTATGATATTCCTTTTGTAAATGACGCAGCCCTTGCTGAAAATATAGGAACCAACTGGATCGCATTAATTCATGCCGGTGTGTTTCTTTTTAAAGCCGCTTGCTTCCTGTTTCTTTTCATGTGGGTAAGGTGGACGATACCGCGTTTTAGGTATGATCAGTTGATGAACCTGGGTTGGAAAATTCTGATACCACTGGCACTGTTCAATATGCTGGTGACGGGGGCCTTTATTTTATTTCAACAAAATAACTGGCATTTCTAAACATTAAAAATATATTTGCGCAACTTTTGGTTGCAACAAATTAAAAAATATGCAAGCATTAACTAACAGAGCCAAACAAGTAGAACGTAAGCCAATGAGTTTATTGGAGAGGGCTTACCTGCCTGCTATTTTTAAAGGCATGGCCATCACGTTTGGACATATGTTCAAAAAAAGGCCTACCATTAATTACCCCGAAGTAACCCGTCCGTTTAGCCCGGTATTCAGGGGTTTACACATATTAAACAGGGATGAAGAAGGAAGAGAGAATTGCACAGCCTGCGGATTGTGTGCAGTAGCCTGCCCGGCAGAGGCCATCACAATGGAAGCGGCTGAAAGAAAGCCCGGTGAAGAAAATTTATACCGCGAAGAAAAATATGCTGCCAAATACGAGATCAATATGCTACGCTGTATTTTTTGCGGATTGTGCGAGGAGGCATGCCCAAAAGATGCTATTTATTTAAGCGAAACATTTGCTCCGGCCAATTTCCAGCGTAAAGGTTTTATTTATGGAAAGGAAGACCTCTTAATTCCAAATCCGGTAACAGAGCCGGAAGCATTTGCAAAGGCAAAGGGCGGCAGGGTAAAAATTAAATAGTTATTTATAAAAATACTTTTCTCCCGGCAGGAAAGAATACAACCACTTATGAGTGTAATAGAAATAATGTTTTGGTTTTTAAGTTTAATGGCCCTGGGCTCGGCGGCCATGGTGGTAGCCAGTAAAAGCCCGGTATACAGTATTTTGTATTTGATCCTCACCTTTTTTGCTATCTCCGGTCATTATATTTTATTGAATGCACAGTTTTTAGCAATCGTCAATATAATAGTCTATGCCGGTGCTATCATGGTTTTGTTTTTATTTGTTGTAATGTTGATGAATTTAAACGCAGACTCCGAACCGCATCAAAAAAACAAATGGCTTTTATATATTGGGGGTATTGCGGGGGGAAGCCTGTTACTGGTAATTATTGCCGCGTTAAAACAAACGGCTGCAACTGCACAACTGGTTCAGATGAATGGCGGTAATGTGGGTTTAATTAAAAATTTAGGTATGACATTGTTTACAGACTATGTTTTTCCTTTCGAAATAAGCAGTATATTATTTTTAAGTGCAATGATAGGTGCGGTAGTGATTTCAAAAAAAGAAGCGTAAAAAAAATAAATCCTTAATAAGATAAAATGAAAAAATTGTTCATGCATGCCTGCAATGATTTAGCAAAGGCGGGTATTTCGGGTGTTCAATTTGGGCTCATTAAAGCGCTTCTGCGGAATAGATTAAATGGAAATGACGGGGTGGTTGTCAATAGTTCACTACCTGCTTTTATTTCATCAACTCAATTATACAGAATATCAACAATGAATAGATATCCCCAAAAAACGGGGATGCTGTTTATGTAAAATAATAATTTTTATATGCCGGTATATTATTACATATTTTTAGCTGTCGCATTATTCAGTATCGGGGTAATCGGTGTATTGATCCGCCGAAATGCCATCATCATATTTATGTGCATAGAGTTAATGTTGAATGCGGCAAATCTATTACTGGTAGCTTTTTCAAAAATGCATCAAAATGCATTGGGGGCCGTTAATCCTAACACAGGAAGCGATGCACAGGTATTTGTATTCTTTATAATGGTGGTAGCGGCAGCGGAAGTAAGCGTAGGCCTGGCAATTATCGTAATGATGTACAGGAATACGCACTCTGTGGATGTGAACTTTTTGAACAGGTTGAAGAATTAAAGCCCCCATCCCCGCCGCGGCGGGGTGTAAGGCAGGAGTATTAAAATTTGAAGATTTTTTATTTATTAAAAAACTACACCTTAAAAGATGTAGGTAAAATTCTCCGCCGCGGCGGAGACAGGGGTGGCTTATGAATAACATTTTACAAATAGTCTGGCTGATACCTTTTTTACCATTAATTGGTTTTTTGATCAATGGATTGGGTAGAAATAATTTATCCAAAACACTTACCGGGATCATCGGAAGTGGCGTGATACTGGCATCTTTTTTAATAAGTTTGTATGTATTTTTTAGCGTAAAAGCTGGCAATACGCATGTTGCACATTATTTTGATTTCATCAATACTGCGGCGCTAAAAGTGGGTTTCGATTTCCAGGTAGATCAGTTGTCTTCCCTTTTCTTATTGATCATCACAGGTGTTGGATTTTTAATTCATGTATACTCTACATCGTACATGCATGAAGAGCAACCTAAAGATTTCGCGAAATACTTTTCCTATCTTAACCTGTTTGTTTTTTCAATGTTGCTGCTCGTATTGGGCGGCAATTATATCATCATGTTTATTGGTTGGGAAGGCGTGGGCTTATGTTCTTATTTATTGATCGGGTTCTGGTTTAAAAATAATGACTACAACAATGCTGCAAAGAAGGCATTCGTCATGAACCGTATTGGTGACCTTGGTTTTTTGCTGGCGGTATTTTGGTTATTGTCAAAATTGGGTACTGCCGATTATCACCAGGTATTTGCCAGCACCGCTAAACTAACTTCATTTGATATTACCGGGATTACCATGTTGCTATTTGTAGGTGCAACCGGTAAAAGTGCACAGATACCATTATACACATGGCTGCCCGATGCAATGGCCGGTCCAACACCGGTTAGTGCTTTAATACATGCCGCCACCATGGTTACCGCAGGTATTTATATGATTGCCCGTAGCAATATTTTATTTACAATGGCGCCCGCTACACAAACTGTAATAGCAGTGGTTGGTTTGGCAACCGCTGTACTTGCTGCCACCATTGCTTTAAAACAAAATGACATTAAGAAAGTCCTTGCTTACTCCACGGTTAGCCAGTTGGGGTATATGTTTTTAGGATTAGGTGTAGGCGCATATACCGGTGCTGTTTTTCATGTAATGACGCATGCATTTTTTAAAGCTTTATTATTCCTGGGTGCCGGTAGTGTAATACATGCCATGGGTGGCGAACAGGATATGCGGAATATGGGAGGATTAAAAAAATACATGAGTATTACCCATCTTACGTTCTTATTGGGCTGCCTGGCAATTGCAGGGATGCCTCCTTTCTCCGGTTTCTTTTCAAAGGATGAAATACTGGCCGGTGCATTTGCACAGAACCCGGTATTGTGGATCGCTGGTGTACTGACTGCTTTTATGACCGCTTTTTATATGTTCCGATTGTATGCGATGACGTTTATGGGTAAATTCAGGGGCACCCATGAGCAGGAACATCATTTGCATGAAAGCCCGGCTGCTATCACCTTCCCGTTAATCGTACTGGCTATATTAGCTGTAATTGGGGGATGGATCGGAATTCCCGAAGTATTTATGCATGGCGGCCACCGGCTGGAGGCTTTTCTTGAACCCGTTTTTGCACAAAGCAAAGCTATAGCTGAAAAGCATGAGATGTCGCACGCTACCGAATATATGTTAATGGGTATTTCTGTTGGGGGAGCTTTAATTGCATTATTATACGCCTGGAATAAATTCAGTAAATATCAAAAAACAGGGGCTGAGGAAACAGGAATAGGAAAAGTATTGGCTAATAAATGGTATGTAGATGAATTGTACGATTCTATTGTGGTAAAGCCATTGCAGTCCCTCGCTACATTCTTTAACAATATCATAGAAAAAAATATCATTGATGGCTTTGTGAACGGAGTTGGCAAAGCAGTAAATTATGGTAGCCGGCAGATCCGGTTGCTGCAAAGCGGCCAGGTGGGTACCTATGTATTGTTGATGGTATTTGGTATTTTGATTTTATTTATTATTCAATTGTTTTTGTAAAATATATTCCTGATGTTTGGTAATGACATAACAATTCCTCATTTATTAATCTTTTTTCCGCTCATAGCGGGCCTGGTTACTTTTTTCATTAAGAAAGATGCGTCAGTAAAAGCATGGAGTTTATTTTCTGTAATAGTTACATTGGCAATATCGGTTGCAGGTTTGTTTTATCGCGATAACCAGGCATTGAGCGGACTTACATTTAACTATGAATGGCTTAAGTACATGGGGGCCAGTTTTTCAGTAAGCTTTGATGGCATGGGCAGACTGCTTACTTTTCTAACTGCATTTTCTTTCCCCGTTATATTTATCGCTACTTACCGGAACTCCTATAAAAATTCCAAAGCTTTCTATGGTTTAATGTTATTATCGCAGGCAGGTTTAATGGGGGTGTTCCTTTCTACTGATGCGTTGCTGTTTTATTTCTTTTGGGAACTGGCATTAATCCCGGTTTACTTTTTGTGCAGCAGGTGGGGCGGTGAAAAACGGATACATGCCACTTTCAAATTTTTCATTTATACATTTACCGGCTCATTGTTAATGCTGATCGGTATTATTTATGTTTACCTTCAAACAGCAGCTACTCCATTTTCGGATCATAGTTTTTCCATGCAGGCTTTTCATTCTGTTTTATTGATACCATCACAGCAAAACTGGTTGTTTTGGTTATTCTTTATTGCCTTTGCAGTTAAAATGCCCATCTTTCCTTTCCATACCTGGCAGCCGGATACCTACGAGCAGTCACCCACCGCGGTTACCATGGTGCTGAGCGGAGTGATGGTTAAGATGGGGATTTTTGGCGTGATTCGATGGTTACTTCCCATGTTTCCGGCGGCTGTTGCCAAATTTGATAATGTAGTAATTGGGATGTCTGTAATCGGGATGATTTATGCCAGTATAATTGCTATCAAACAGGATGACCTGAAGCGCCTGGTCGCTTATTCATCCATAGCCCATATTGGTTTAATGTGTGCGGCAATATTCACTACCCAGCAATTAGCGCTGGACGGCGTGATGATTCAAATGTTTAGCCATGGTATCAACATCATCGGATTGTGGATAGTAATTGACCTGATTGAAAAGCAATTGGGTACCAGGAAAATATCCCAATTGGGTGGGGTGGCGCACAATGCGCCGGTACTAACGATCCTGTTGGTAGTGATAGCATTTGCAAATATCGCCTTGCCACTTACCAATGCCTTTGTTGGTGAATTTATGATGTTCGGAGGCTTATTCAAGTTCAGCATTTGGTATGCGGCAGTAGCAGGTTTAAGTATCATACTGGCGGCAGTTTATACCTTAAATATGGTGCAAAAAGTTTTTTATGGAGAAGCCAATGCGCTGACAGGTGCCATAAAAGAAATTTCATTGAATGAAAAAATAATATTGAGTGTTATTGTGATAGCAATATTTATGGCAGGGGTTTACCCACAACCATTTTTTGATTTAACAAAAGATACAGTAGCAGCAATTATTACAAGATTTAAATAACAATCACTAAATAATTTTCCTTTCGGGGATAGGGGTATGAATGCAATTATATTAACAGCAATCTGGGGAATTGTAATGATGTTTGGAGGTGTATTCTTCAAAAGCAAGGCTACGCCTAAGTATTGGGCAATTATTGGCCTGGTATTAATCATTATAGCTAATTGTCATGAGGTATTGTATGGCGAGCCCCTGTTAGCGGTGGATGTTAAGTACATGATCTCCACCAATAGTTTCAATTTAACCTTCATAACTGTTGCATTGTCGTGCACTTTGTTATTCTTTTTATTGAGCGGCAGGGATATCGAAAAAGTAGGGGCAAATGTGTCCGAATATTTTGCGTTGATATTTTTTGTGTTATGCGGGGTTTCCATGGCTGCAACCTTCAATACACTATTGACATTGTTCCTGGGTATCGAAATCATGTCGATACCATTGTATATTTTAACTGGCAGCGACAAGCGGAATTTAAAAAGTAATGAAGCTGCGTTGAAATATTTTTTGATGGGATCTTTTTCAACAGGTATTATGCTGATGGGGATCGCATTTATATATGGTGGCAATAGCGAGGGATCTTTTTTTATTAACAGCATTAATTTAGGGGAAGGCAAGATGCCGGTAATGCTTGCAATTGGAATGGTATTTATAATGATTGCCATGTCATTTAAGGTATCAGCGGTTCCGTTTCATTTCTGGACACCAGACGTGTATGACGGTGCCCCCACCGTTTTCACTTCATTTATGGCAACCATCGTTAAAATAGGAGGCTTTATTGCATTTATCCGGCTTTTCGAAAATTCATTTGGTAAAGTGCATGGGCAATGGCAAATGTTGATTGCGGTAATAACTGCTGCAACACTTTTTATTGGGAACCTGACCGCCGTTTTTCAACAAAGCGTAAAAAGGATGCTGGCCTACTCAAGTATAGCCCAGGCCGGATTCATGTTGTTTGCGATTTTCGCTTTAAATGACACTGCCAAAGAAGGGATCATATTATATTCAGCGGCTTATAGTTTAGCAACTATTGGCATCTTTTCGATCCTGATAAAAATGGATGATTATACCATTGACGGCTTTAACGGACTCGGAAAACAGCAACCTGTATTGGCAGTTACCGCTACCGTGTTCCTTTTGTCATTAACCGGTATTCCACTTACCGCTGGTTTTCAAAGTAAATTTTTTATGTTAATTGCAGCACTGAGAGATGGCCACCAGCACTGGCTTGTTTTGTTTGCTGTATTATGTGCCGCAATAAGTGCTTACTATTATTTTAAGATCATACAAGCTATGTTTTTCAGGGAGCTTAACAACGATTTAAAACCAGGTGGTTCCATTGAAATGACTGAAAATATTACACCAGCATTTAAATTACTACTCATCTTTACTGCAATATTGATTATTGTATTGGGCTTGTTTCCTTCGCTATTAACTGAATGGTTACATTATTAATTTAAATAGTTGCATTTGCAGGTTGTTGATTT
This sequence comes from Ferruginibacter sp., assembly GCA_031424955.1. GTDB lineage: Bacteria > Bacteroidota > Bacteroidia > Chitinophagales > Chitinophagaceae > Ferruginibacter. The sequence goes on from JANPIJ010000416.1 coordinate 44,234, forward strand.
TTGAAGGGCTGCGTAAAAAATGGTGGATATTTAAAGCCTGCCTTCAACGAAATGACTGGCTTACCAATTGGACTATCCCGACTACATGAACAGCCCGCAATCAAATCTGAATTGAGATAACCGGAGGATATAATTCTCATAAATGGTCAACTGCTGTTATTTCTTAATTTACTTCCGGAGATTGATTGTCTAATGTATTGTAACTTCCCACTGGCCAGTTTATTTCTTACGGTTCCATATTATTGCCGTTTATAAATATTTTATGGAGTAAGTAAGTTTTCAGAATTAACTTTAGTAACAATTTCAGGCTCATGAAAATATCTGATTCCATTGCGCTCTCTTTTAATACCATCAAAAGCAACCGGTTGCGCACTGCAATCACTGTAATCATTATTGCATTGGGGATAATGGCATTGATAGCTATCATAACAGCCGTAGAGGCAGTCAATGGTAGTCTCACCCAAAGCTTCTCCACCATGGGTGCTAATGCATTCAGCATCAGGTTTAAAGAACGAAATATTCAATTTGGTGGCGGTCCGAGCCGGAATAAAGCAAAGAAAATCAACCGTAAATCAGTAATTTCAAAACAATCAAGTGAAGGGAAACTGATCACATTTAATGAGGCCAGGGAATTTAAAAAGCGATTTTCTTTTCCGGCAACAGTTGGAATAGCTTTGGCAGGCCCCGGAGGTATAATTGTGAATACCGATTCAAAAAAAACCAATCCTGATGTACGGATTTTAGGCGGCGACGAAAATTACCTGCAACTGAATGGGTATGAATTATCCTTCGGCAGAGACTTTAATGAAACGGATGTAGAAACGGGTAGAAGTGTATGTGTGATAGGGAATGTAATAGCCCAAAAATTATTCGGCGACAATATCCAACGTGCCTTAGATAAAATTATTACCGCTTCCAATAGTAAGTACCGTGTAATTGGTATTTTAAAAGACAAGGGAAGCAGTGCATTCATGAATGCCGACAAAGTTGTTATCACCACCTACAACAATATCCGCAGGATTTATGGATCCGAAAATAAATCCTATAATATCGCCATTATGGTATCCGATTTAAAGATGATGGATGTTGCTGTAGGAGAAGCGAAGGGCTCGTTCAGACCGGTTCGGAAATTAGATGTAAAGGAAGATGATAATTTCTACATTGATAAGAGCGACAGCATCGCACAGTCATTGATGAAGAACCTGGGATTTTTAAAATATGCCACATTGGCGATTGCTTTAATTACCTTAATCGGTGCAGCCATCGGCTTAATGAATATCATGCTGGTAGCGGTAAATGAACGCACAAAGGAAATCGGTTTAATAAAATCACTGGGTGGAAAGGCCTCAGAAGTAAGGGCCCAGTTTCTTTGGGAATCTATCCTTATTAGCCTGATGGGGGCTTTCGTGGGAATCGTATCAGGAATATTGTTCGGAAATATAGTAGCCGTATTATTAAAGACCGGGTTTGTGATTCCCTGGCTATGGATATTAATCGGCGTACTGGTATGTACCCTGGTTGGTTTACTGGCAGGTATTTACCCGGCTTATAAGGCAGCAAAACTCGATCCCATCGTAGCGCTGCGATATGAATAACGATGGTAATTATATTATTCCGCTGACTTTAAAAACTCCGCGTTTTTTTTATACTAAATGACTTTTTAAAAAAGTTTGATTTTTTTGTATGTACAGTTGTTTCATTCAATTAATTTATTAACTTGTGCATCACGAAAAAAAATCTATTCATTTAATGATGGTAAAATAGATTTTTTGCTTAGCATTGTAGAACGAAATTTTTTATCAAACCTCTTTTTCATTTTAACTCACTAAAAATCGAACGTTATGGCAGAAACAAAATCAACTGCAAATGTAAAACCATCTACATCAGTACAGGTAAAAAAAGCCAGTAATTCTATATCATGGATTGCACCAGTGGTTTGTATACTCATTGGATACGTATTCTGGAGGTTTATTCTTGGTGACCCGTCTGGATTTTCAAAACCTGGTACAGGTGCATTCTGGCCCTCTCATGATGGTCCCAAAGGTGCATTGAATAAAATGTATTTGGGTGGCATTATCGTACCTGTCTTAATCGGATGTCTTTTAATTGTTGTAACTTTTGTGGTGGAAAGAATGTTAACTATTTCAAAGGCGACGGGAACAGGAAGCAACGCTGATTTTGTTCGCAAAGTACAATATCACCTTGCTAATAAAAATGTGGATGCAGCGTTGGCAGAATGCGACAAACAAAAAGGTTCTGTTGGAAATGTAATGAAAGCAGGATTACACCGGTATAAAGAAATGATCAATAACACGGAATTGGCAACAGATCAAAAAGTGATGGCCATCCAAAAGGAAGTAGAAGAAGCAACTTCGCTTGAATTACCAATGCTCGAGAAAAACCTTGTATTTTTATCTACGCTGGCTTCTGTAGCAACATTGATCGGACTGTTAGGAACCGTGGTAGGTATGATTAAGGCGTTTTCCGCCCTTGGAGAAGACTCAGGTGGTGGTGCGGCAGCAAGCCAGTTATCGGTTGGTATTTCTGAGGCATTGTACAATACGGCTTTAGGAATTGGTACATCTGCTTTGGCGATTATATTTTATAATGTATTTACAACCCGTATTGATGGTATTACTTATGGCATTGATGAATCTGGTTTTACTTTAACTCAAAGTTTTGGTTCGCTGTATAAGTAGTATTGTATGGAAACCGCATTCATTTGCATCTATAAGTAAAACATTAAAATTTCTCAAAATGCCAAAAGTTAAATTACCCAGAAAGAGTACGGCTGTTGATATGACTGCTATGTGTGATGTGGCTTTTTTGCTGTTGTCTTTTTTTATCCTGGCAACAAAAACGAAACCACCGGAAGCAGTTGCTGTAATGACTCCTTCTTCCGTATCAACCAAAATCGCTAAAGAAGAGGCAATATTAGTAACTCTTACCAAGGAAGGTAAAGTTTATTTAATGTTAGGTGATAAGGCGAAAAAAGGGGCGATTCTTGATGATATCAATACTACAAAGGCGCTTGGATTGGCGCCCGCAGAATTAACCAAGTTGAAGAAGATGGAATTTATCGGTATGCCCTTCAATAAAATCAAGAGCATGTTACAATTATCGGAACCAATGGAACCCAGGAAAATGGAGGGGATTCCTACCAGTGATAGTTCCAACAATGAATTAACGGATTGGATTGGTGCTGTGGTTCGTTCCTATTCCGGTGAAAGTATGGACAATCTCAATCTGTTGGTTAAGGGCGACAACGCTTCACTATACCCGGCGTTTAAATTTGTAAAACAAGCTTTTAAAAAGAATGATATTTTTAAATTCAAGATTGTAACAAATCCGGAAGGAGTACCACTTGATTCTGAATTGGCAAATACAGCCGAAAAGAAATAATTATTCCAACTTTGCTCCCATAAATGAGCAACTAAAAATTACAGTTATGGCAGAAATGGATACATCGTCCGGTGGCGGACATAAAAAAGGGCCTGGTGTCAAGAAGTCTAAAAAAATGAGTACCAGGGTTGACTTAACACCAATGGTTGACCTGGGGTTTCTATTGATTACTTTCTTTGTATTTACTACTACAATGAGTACACCCACCGCCATGGCAATGAATGAACCCAAGGATGATTCAACTAACCAGTTGAAAGTGAAAAATTCAGGGGCTATGACTTTGTTGCTGGGTAAAAATGACCAGGTGTATTACTATTTTGGTGAACTATCTCCTACAGAGGCGTCATCACAATTCAAAAGCAGTAATTTTAAAGATATCCGGGCAATCATACTGGAAAAAAAGAAGGCTACTCCAATAGGAGATTTGATGTACATCATAAAAGCGGATAAGCTGGCTACATTTAAAAACGCAATAGATATTTTGGATGAAATGGCTATTAGCGCCGTTCCTCCCGGGCACTACGCCGAAGTGGATATGAGTGACACAGAAGCTCAGTTAATAAAAATGACCGAAGATGCCAATGGCATAAAATAATTTATGGAATTAGTTAAATTATGAATCTAACTAACAAAGCATTTTACAATGGAAATAAACAAAATTTTAAGCGCTGATATCCTCGATATTATTTTCGATGGTAAGAACAAGCAGTATGGCGCCTATGAACTTCGGAAAACATACAATAAGCGGTTAACCAAGGCTATTATTATAACTGTATCTTTGGTATTATTCGCTTTTTTGGGTACTGTTTTTTCGACTATGATAGGCAAAAATGCCAAAGAAGAAATAGAGGTATTGGATACCCAGATGGCGGAGGTTAAAAAGAATGACGCTCCACCACCTCCACCACCTCCACCTCCTCCGCCAAAGGCTCCGCCACCTCCTGAAATTAACCAGGTTAAGTTTACCCCTCCTAAAATTGTAAAAGATGAAGAGGTAAAAGAGGATGAAAAAATTGAGGAAATTAAGGAAGACCAGGTAATCAGCACCAAGACGGTAGAAAGCGAAAATAAAAATCAGATAGTGCAGGCACCGGTTGAGGATAAGGGAACACAGATTGTGGAAGCTCCTAAAGCGGATGAAGAAGACAAAATTTTTACCAAGGTTGAAAACGAGGCGCAGTTTCCCGGAGGCCAGCAGGCCTGGATCAGGTATCTTCAAAAAAACCTGAATGCGAACGCACCGGTTGATAATGGTGCACCTCCCGGAACCTACCAGGTAATTGTAAAATTCATTGTGAGCAAGGACGGAAGTATCAGTGATGTTAATGCGGAAAGCAAGCATGGATTTGGTATGGAAGACGAAGCGGTGAAAATTATCAAGCGTGGACCAAAATGGACACCTGCTCTGCAAAACGGTAGAAATGTAAACGCCTATCGCCGTCAGCCAATTACGTTTATAGTTGAAGAGCAATAGCTAGTCATTAATTTAATTTCTCCCCCTGCAATGTTGCAGGGGGATTTTTTTTGTATTAATGTTCCTAAACAACTTATCCCATTCTTTTAATTAACCAGGGTATATAGTTGTTTCTGTTTTTTGGAATTGCCGTACCCTATATCCTGCAGAAAGGATGAATAGTGGCGCAGTAGAACCTACCTGTTTTAATCAGCAGAATTGGACACCAAACACACTGATCTTTTTTAAAGTATCTCACGGTTTTATTTTCATTTTTTAGAAGTAAAAATCACGACAATTATCTGACTCAAAAGATTATTTTGATTCCCTGGTAATATTTATGGAATGAGTTATTTTTTTACTCTTACTGGCAAATATTATTATTATGGAAACAAACAAAATTTTAAACGCAGATTTGCTCGATATCATCTTCGATGGCAAAAACAAAAATTATGGAGCTTATGAACTTCGAAAAACTTACAGTGGCAGATTAACCAAAGCAGTAATTTTTACTATTGCACTGGTTTCCTTTGTTTTCGCCGGCACCGTATTATCGGGTATGTCGGGCAAGAATGTAGGAGCATTAATTGACGTAGCAGATATGGAGATGGGTAATGCAAAAGAGATTGATGTTTTGCCGCTAACACCGCCTACCCCTCCTCCGCCTGTACCCAAACCACCTGTTGAATTGAACCAGGTAATATTTACACCGCCCAGGATAGTGGAGGATGATATGGCAGATGAAATAATTCAGGAAATCACCGAGGATGTTGCAATAGGTGATAAAAACTTGGTAAGTGATAATACAACCCAAATAATACAGGCACCTGTTGAAGAATTAAATTCCGCAATACTGGAGCTGCCTAAAAAAAGTGAACCAGAAGGTGTCTTTTACAAAGTAGAAAATGAAGCGCAGTTCCCCGGCGGCCAGCAGGCATGGGTAAGGTATCTTCAAAAAAACCTGAATGCAAATGCCCCGGTAAACAATGGAGCGGCACCCGGTACTTACCAGGTAATTGTAAAATTCATTGTGAGCAGAGACGGTAGTATCAGTGATGTTAATGCAGAAACAAAATATGGATTTGGTATGGAAGATGAGGCAATAAAAATCATTCAACGTGGACCAAAATGGGAACCGGCCCTGCAAAATGGTAGAAATGTAAATGCGTACCGCAGGCAACCAATCACGTTTATTGTACCGGAGCAATAAATTATTTTAATAGATTTCTTTTCATCCCCTTCAGATTTTGAAGGGGATTTTCTTTCAACAACTACCCGCTCAACCGGCTAAATGAAAATGCATAAATTCCTGTTGGGAAAATGGGTATTCAACGGTTTTTTATTTTACCCGTTATGGAAAGGATGTCAATTACCATCTAAAGAAAAACTATTGTTATGGCAAACATTGAAAATGATATCGTTCGTAAGCCTTCAAAACACAAGTGCTTAAACAGAAAAAACACAAGGGTTGATTTAACGCCCATGGTTGATCTTGGATTTTTGTTGATCACCTTTTTTGTATTTACCACGCAGTTGTCATTACCTACAACCCTTCACCTCAAAATGCCTTATGATAAGGCAGAACCCGGTGATATGGTTTGTTCGTCCTGTGTGCTGACGGTTATTTTGCAGGCTGGTAACACAATACAATATTACCAAGGGATGCCTGAATCAAATCCGGTGATAGGCAACACAGCATTTACGAATAATGGTATCCGGAATATTATTTTACAAAAGAAAAAGCAAGTGCAAAAGTTGAAAGGGACAGCGGATGATTTTGTGTTAATTGTAAAATCGGCCGATGCAAGTACTTTCCAAAACTTTGTTGATATGGTAGACGAAGTTTCTATTAACAACATCAGGCATTATTACCTGGATGAAATTACGCCGGCAGACAGGCAATTATTATCAAAAAAATAGCCTTCTCCAATTTCATCCACGCGTTTACTTACCCGGTATCTTTGCCAGATGGTAAATAAACTTTCTGGCTGGGATGATACAATCATAGCATTAGCTACGCCCCCGGGCATTGGCGCTATCGGGGTAATCCGGCTTAGCGGACCGGATGCTTTTAAAATCATCAATGAATTATTTTCTTCCAAAGATTTAACCGCCCAACCATCTCACACTATCCATGTGGGCCTGCTTAAGAGCGAAGGCGAAAATATTGATGAAGTGGTGGTTTCTCTATTTAAGGGGCCCCGAAGTTATACCGGTGAAGATGTAATTGAAATAAGCTGCCATGGTAGCCCTTACGTGCAGCAACAGGTAATAAAGGCATGCATGAATAATGGCGCAAGGTTGGCAAAACCCGGTGAGTTTACCCAACGGGCATTCTTACATGGCAAATTGGATCTGACGCAGGCGGAGGCAGTAGCCGACCTCATATCCAGCAACACTGCGGCTTCACAGCAATCCGCTTTGCATAATATTCGCGGAGGATTTAGCAGTGTACTAAAAAAACTGCGGGAGGAGTTGATTCAGTTTTCGGCATTGATAGAACTGGAACTGGATTTTAGCCAGGAAGATGTGGAATTTGCAGACAGAAAAAAGTTTTATGCTTTAATTGAAAATGCCGGGATCACCACCAACAATTTATTACAATCCTTCCAGTTGGGGAATGTTATTAAAAATGGGGTGAGTGTTGCAATTGTGGGTAAACCCAATGCAGGCAAATCAACTTTGTTGAACACTTTACTAAATGAAAACAGGGCGATCGTAAGTGAAATTGCAGGAACTACCAGGGATACCATTGAAGAGGTAATTAATATCGATGGTATTTTATTCAGGTTAATAGATACTGCCGGAATACGGGAGGGTAGTAATGATATCATAGAATTAATAGGAATTGAAAAAAGCCGGGAAAAAATTGAGCACTCCGATGAAGTGATCTATATTTTTGACGTAAATACCCAAACTCCTGTTGAACTGGAAGTCGCCATTGCCCTTATAAAAGAAAAAAATAAAAATTTTTTGTTGCTGGGAAATAAAACGGATGTATTAGGGGAAACAGCGGCTGCTGAAAAATTTGCCGGTTTAGATGTAATATATATATCAGCAAAAGAACAGCAGCATATTTATTTACTCAAACAAAAACTGGTTGATAAAATAATTAAAGGAAACCTGAATACTGAAAACACAATCGTTACCAATGCACGGCATTACGAAGCACTCCGCCAGGTACAACAGTCACTGGTTGACATTAAGAATGGTTTGGATAATCAAATTCCCGGTGATTTGCTGGCGTTGGATATCAGAAGGTGCCTGCATTATATTTCTGAAATTACCGGTGACATTACCAATGAAACGGTGCTGGATCTTATCTTTAGCCAGTTCTGTATCGGAAAGTAAAATTCCAGCCTTTTAGTATTTGTGCCCAAGCTTTTATTTCTATTTCATTATTTGGCTTTAGCAATACTTTTTGTTGTATACTTATTTTCGGATGTTGCAGGTGAAAGTGAAAGGAAGTTAGTGCCAGCAAAAGTAAATTAATGAGTTGGGGGAGGCAGTAAACGACGGGTTAGCCTATTTGATGGAGTGATGGCATTTGTTTCTTTAATAAATTTTATAGTTGCACTTAACTCCCAAATAATATTGTCCGGTAGTTACTCAGCCGGCTGACAGCCTTGGTAAATTGGTAATTACATCTCCTCTGGTACCAGGTTGAAGGGTGTACTTTCGATTTTGGATATTCTTTGTTATTGGGTTTCGTAGTAGAAGAGTTAAAACTCTTTTATTCTGCTTTCTTTTATATCTTCGCCCGTAATAAAACAGCAAAATGGTATCTAAAACCTGTGAGTATGCGATTAGGGCAATGCTTTTTGTAGCGCAAAAATCAAAGAGCGACACTAAAGTTGGGGTAAAGCAAATTGCCAAAGCGATTGATTCACCTGAGCCTTTTATTGCCAAAATATTACAGGACCTTGTGAAGAAAGGATTGGTTTTATCAGCCAAGGGACCTACCGGGGGATTTTACCTGGACAATGCAGGTTTTAAGAAAAGTCTTGCAGATATTGTTAATGCCATCGATGGGGATAAATTATTTACAGGTTGTGGTTTAGGTTTAAAAAGTTGCTCTGCAAAAATGCCTTGTCCTGTTCATGATGAGTTTGTTGTAGTAAGAAAGCATATCAAATCGATGATGCAAAACGCCAAACTGGGCGATTATAATACCTCCCTGGAATTGGGAAAAAAATACTTAAAGAGATAATTTATTTTAATATAGTAGATGAGTAAAAGGTCTTAAATTATTTTATATGCAAGTTTGTTTTAAAAAGAGCGGGCGCAAATGTTTATTGCCTGCTTTCATATGTATGCCAATTACCATGTTGGCACAAACGAAATCTGGCGGAATTGCGTCTTACCCGAATGATACAGGCTTCATTGTTTTGTTAGTGATGGTGTTACTGGCTATTCTTGCTGCAGTACTCTTACTTTCTTTTGAGGCTAAAGGGCTTGTTGCAAAAATCAGGGATACAAAGACGGGAAATAGTACCCATCATTTTGAAAAGTATCTAAATAACATGAATAGTAACCAGATTGAAAAGGTATTAAAGCTGAAACGCCAACAGCATGGTTTAAATAAAAGCGCACAAAATTCAGAAATCATAAAAGCTGTTTTGCTAATCGCCATTACATTAACGGCAACGTTGTTTCCGGGTCATTCGGTATATGCTCAAACTAAAGCAACAAACGGAGGTATATTCACTGAAGGCGGTATTCTAATAACTATTACGCTGATCCTGATTCCCATACTGGCGGCTCTTGTGCTGATGATTGTAAAATTATCCAATATGCTGCGGAAACACCGTAACAGGCAAGACCTTGAAGAAGCGGCTCTTTTTGCAGACTATCTGTCTACCTTAACGGGTGAAGAAGCTACTGAAGCACTGGCAAAGAAAAAGGCTGCACTTGATTATATTCTTACCCATCATGAATTATCGGGTGAAAAAGAACCGGTAGATAAAAAAGGATTGGTGGGCAATGTAGAAACAGACGGGTATATTAATTTCATTGCACGTAAAAAGAAAGCGCAGAAACGACCCAATATTGATCCGCAATTATCCAAACTCATTTTGTGGTATTTTGGATGCGCCGCATTGTGGCTTCTCTTTGGTACAACCATTGGTGAATATGTGGGTATCAAATTTGTTGCACCAGATGTAGATCATGTTAGCTGGTTGAGTTTTGGCCGTCTTCGCCCTGTTCATACCAATGCTGTATTTTGGGGTTGGGCATCGCTGGGAATGCTAGGATTAGGTTATTACATTGTTCCCATGGTAAGCAACACCCCATTGGTAAGTATTAAAAAAGGATGGTATACACTCTACCTGGTTAATGCTGCAGTTATTCTTGGAACTATATTTTTAATGGCGGGTATCAATAATGGTGGTGGCGAATACCGGGAATATATTTGGCCGGTGATGTTGTTATTCGGTATCGGGTTGATCCTTACCCTGATCAATTTTATTCAAACCATTGCAAAACGACAAACGAAAGAAATTTACATTTCCAACTGGTACATCGTTTCTGCAATTATGTTTGCACTAACCATTACGGTTGTAGCGTATGTACCCATTTGGCAGGATGGTCTGGGTGAAACAATTATTCAGGGCTATTACATGCACCAGGGTGTCGGGATGTGGTTTATGCTTTTCACATTAGGTATTGTTTACTATATGCTTCCGCAGCAATTAAACCGGCCTATCTATTCCTACAGTCTAGGTATTCTTGCATTCTGGACACAAATTTTATTCTATACCCTTATAGGCACACACCATTTTGTTTTTAGTTCCATACCCTGGTGGTTGCAAACAGTAGCCATTGTAGGCAGTGTGGGTATGATTATTCCTGTAGTAGCCGGCACCACTAATTTTATAATGACCTTCAAAGGAGCCTGGCATAAAATTGCCGGCAGTTACACCCTGCCCTTCTTTCTTGTAGGTATTATCTTTTACTTTACCGGTTCATTGCAAGGTACTGCTGAGGCATTTCGTTCTACCAACCTGATGTGGCATTTCACTGACTTTACGGTAGCACATTCTCACCTTACGATGTATGGCATTATTTGCTTTTTCTTATGGGCAGGCATGTATGCAGTAATACCAAGGCTTACCGGCAAAGAAGCTCCGCAAATAACAGTGGGTGCCCACTTTTGGTTAGCATTAATCGGGCTGATGTTCTACACCATACCACTCATGATTGGAAGTACATTAAGAGGGCAAATGTGGATAGCCGGGAAACCATTTATTGACTCGGTGGTACACATGGCCCCCTACTGGTTATGGCGGGCTATTGGTGGTAGCCTGATGTGGCTGTCGCATATTTTCTTTGCTTATAATTTTTATAAAATGATCAGCAGGTATGAAACGGTTGATGTAAAGGAAGCAGCACTGGAAAAATTAGCGCAACAACTGACTACGCCGGATAAAATTGTTTAATCATTTATTATTACAGTACAAATGGAATTTTTCAATAATCATAAAAAGCTTTTCAGAACAGCGTTTCTGTTTTTTGCAGGGCTAACCCTGATGGTTGCCATTCTTCCGGCACTCAATAATCAAAAGAATAATAAACCACTACCCGGGGCAGAGGCATTAAGTGCAGATGCTATAAAAGGTAAAAACATTTACATCGCCAATGGTTGTGTAGCCTGCCATACACAGCAGGTACGAAATGTGGATATGGATAAGGTTTGGGGTTCAAGGCCGGGTATGGCAGCAGATTATGCAGACATACACCGCACAGATATTTGGCGCAATACCGCTACACTAATGGGCACCGAACGAACCGGTCCCGACCTTACCGATATTGGTAACCGGCAACCTAGCAAGGACTGGAACCTGGTCCATTTATTTAATCCAAGAACCGTCGTAAAAGAATCTATCATGCCTGCTTATCCCTGGTTGTTTTCTATAAAAAAACAACCGGCAAAAGGCGATGTAATTGTAAATGTTCCTGCAGCATATTTGAATGGTGAAGAAGGCAAAGTAGTAGCTTCAAAAGATGCACTTTATTTAATTGCTTACCTGCAATCTTTGAAGCAAACCAAACTGCCCGATGGAACATTGGCTCCCGATTTTTTGTATAAACGTGAACAAAAGCAGGCAGGTACTACTGCTGCAACAAAAGGACCGGACGGTACGGCATTGTATACCGCCAATTGTCAGAGTTGCCATCAGCCAAATGGTGAAGGCTTACCCGGCGCATTTCCACCATTGAAAAACAGCACTATAGTAAATGGCGACAACCTCGAATTGTACGTGGGCATCATCTTGAACGGTTATGATGCCCGTGCAGACTACGGAGTTATGCCACCAGTGGGTACCAATGCTAATTTAAGTGCGGCAGAAATAACCGCCATTATGAATCACGAGCGAAGTAAATGGGGCAACAATACAAAAAAAGTAACAGAAGACGAAATAAAGAAAATCATGGATTTTGTAAAACTGCAGGCTCCGAAATAAAAGCAGATAATACGTACATAACATTAAATTGATTACAATGAAAAAGATAATGTTGATCGTTGGTATGCTTATAACAGGGTTACTATCGTTTGCCTGTCCAACTTGCGAAATAGCACAGCCGCGGTATTTAAGAGGCATCACACATGGCACAGGCCCGCAAAGTAACTGGGATCTCCTGATCATTTCAATAATGGCTGTTATCGTTATCGCTACGCTTTTCTTCTCCATAAAATGGCTGGTTCAGCCAGGCGAAAAATCAGTTACCCACATTAAACATTTGATATTAAATATTGACTAACATGGAAGGTAAAAGCAAAATAGTTGTTTTTATAGATGATGAAGAGCAGCCCGTTGCGGCCTTTATTTCACCAGTAAATTTTGAACTGGATACCCGTAAGCTGGTGGATGGTAAGCATACACTTAAAATTGTAAGCAAAGACCCAACTGGTAAAGAAGGCGTCCGGCTTATTCCTTTTGAAGTAAGAAACGGCCCGGCAATTGATGTGGAAGGTATCCGGGAAAATGCGGTGGTGGATGGAGTGTTGCCCATTATGATCAATGCTTACGGTAAAGGAGACCAGAAAATGTTTTTAATAGAGGGAAGTGAAACACCTAAAAGCATTCCTTCCTGGGTCTGGATACTGATCATTGGTTTTGCAGGATGGGCTTTATATTATCTATTCACCTATTTATCACTGAAACCTTAGGGCAATGAAGCAGGATATATTTACTATAGAAGATGTAAAACTATTTGTCAATCGCTTTTATGATAAAATAAGAGCAGATGAATTATTAGGCCCCATTTTTAATGAACGGATTCAACATCGTTGGCCTGAACACCTTGAAAAAATGTACCGCTTCTGGCAAACTGTATTATTGGGAGAACATACTTATTTTGGGAGCCCCTTTCCCCCTCATGCTCAACTGCCTGTTGGGCATGAACATTTTGCAAAATGGATAGCCTTATTTGCTCCAACTGTTGATGAATTATTTACAGGCGAAAAGGCAGCAGAAGCTAAATGGAGGGCAGCTAAAATGGCTGAAATGTTTGAAATAAAGATCGGGCACTACAAAAAGGTGGGTATTAAAAACCTGGTATAGAAGTATACTTTATGAATGAGGAAAGAAATGAAATATCCATTACCATCATAAATGCCGGCGAAGAATATGCTGTAAAAACTTATTTGCATGAATACCGGAACCTGATGGCACTGCTTAACAACAGTACTTACCTGGAAAATTTTGGAGAGTGTGGTGGGCAGGGCCGCTGTGCAACCTGCATGGTTAAAGTAGTTAATTTAAGGGGTGAGGCTAATATAATGGAAAGGAATGAAGCGGCTACTCTCAATAAAGAGGGATTACATGATGAAGGTATCCGTTTGTCCTGCCAGCTATTGATTAACGAAGACCTCGATGGAGCGGTGATTGAAATTTATGGGGAAGGATGTTAAATTGAATTGTTTTTTTTATTTGTTTCATTGCTGCATCCACAATTTTGCGTTGATGGCAGGTATGGAAACATTCTTGATTCAATAAAGAAATTAGCAATCTCATGCGTTTCTACAGCCACTAATTTATTTGTGTATTTGGTAAGAAACCTTCTTCTGTACGATTTGGGTTGCAGCCTTACCCTTAATTCTTCCACAAGGGTATTGATCGAAAACCCCGGCACTGTGCTGCCTGCATTGCCCCGGCAGTTTTCTTACGGCCAGTTCTTCATCTTCCACAAGTAATATTTTCATTGGAAAAACTTTTTTGTAAAAAACAAGGAATATGTAAACCCAATTACCATCAGCTCCAGGATAGCTATCCCGATGTCTCAATTGCTTAAATACCTGGTTGACACAGTAAGGCGCTTCTCCTTATAATTCAGTTGACGCATAGAAATAAGCAGCCCGGCAGCATAGGCATTGAAATGTAGATAAAGCAAAATAGTTTTGTAAAACGATTAAAAAAAATGATGTTAGCGGTTATGATAGGAGGCAGTGTTGAACTGCAGTATTTTATTAACTCAAATTAGTATTGAAATGAACCATGATGCATTTACACTGACTGCCTCTTCATTGAACAGGCTTGTGTCATGCAATAAAACACCGGGTTTACAATACCTGTTGATGCAGGGTGGCAGGATTTTATTTGAACATGTGGCGGGCAAGGCCAGTTTTGAAGCCAACCGGCCTGTAAAAAGCGATACTGTTTTTAATGCCTGTTCAGTTACCAAAACGTTCACATCATTGGCAATATTACAACTGGCAGCACAGGGCAAAATAAATATTGATGAAAATGCTGCCGTTTATTCTGGCTATATCCCGGCTGAAAGAAACATAACGGTAAGGCAGTTGTTATCGCATACTTCGGGCATTGCCAATCCGGTACCGCTTAAGTGGATTTATCTGCAGGACGAGCCTTTTAGCGAAGCTTCTTTCATGAAAACGATTGCGTGCAGGCATTTGAAATTTACCGCTGCCCCCTGGTGAAAAATTTGCTTACAGCAACATCAATTACTTGTTGCTGGGCAATATTATTGAAAATGTGTCAGGATTAAGATATACAGGCTATATAGAACAGAATATCACGGGAAATTTAAATATACAGGAAGCTTCTTTGGCGTTTAAAGTAACTGATCATTCAAAATACGCCACAGCTTATCAAAAACGTTTCAGCCTGTTGAATGCGATGCTTGTTTTTTTTATCCATCGATAAAAATTCGTGGAGGCTTCTGTCAATCACAAATGGGTAAGGTTTAAGAATTATTATGTCAGCGGCAAGGCTTATGGCGGGCTTACTGCCAATGCAGGTTCGCTGGCTGCATTTATCAACGCACTGTTTCAGGATGATTCAGTTTTATTGGATGAATCCGGGAAGGAATCACTTTTTGCTACATAAAAACTATCTGATAGCAAACCAATTCCCATGACAGCTGGCTGGTTTACCGGAAATCTGAACGAAGTAAAATATTTTACCCATGCAGGCGGCGGTGGCGGTTATTATTGTGAAATGCGTTATTACCCTGCAAAGAAAATTACCTCTGTTATCATGTTTAACCGGACAGGAATACGGGACGAAAGACTGCTGGATAAAGAGGATGCTACTTTTGGGATGATAAAAATAAAGACTGATATTTAAGAAATGGAAGCGGCGTTGAACAATACTGGTTGTATTAATGTAGGGTATATAAACTTTAGTATCACCGTATCTGCCGGTATTTATTATATCGGATGGGTACTTCATGGTGTAAGATATATTGCCACTGTATGGCAGGAAAATGATGTGTTGAAACCGTTAATTAGAACTGGGCATCTTAGGCCAGTTTTTCTCTTAATTGTGCAGCAATCACATTAGTTTTACCCAGCTATTTTACTTATTGTTGCCCCACCCTCCGAAAGCGTTGATACATCGGTAACCTGTATCTTTTGTATGGGAAAATAATTATTTTTTTCACCTGCCTTATTATAATTGAACAAAGGTAATTGCTGGTAAAGCAAAGATGATTTATATTGTAAACGAATTAAGTTAATGAGCGGAAAGACGCAGGTTTAACAAGAGTAAAATTAATAGTCAACTGGAAGGGATTCTCGGGTTATCCATTCTTGTTACTCCATATTCAAACAACAATTTCATTGACGATTAACGATTAACTACTAAGCAATGCCAGGCGATTCTCTGAATGTAAACAACTAAGCCGTTGCTCAAAATACCTATGATGCCATTGCAAATGGTTTTTATATTTCACGCTTTGCCAATTTGTATGGCGATAAAAGAGATTTCCTGAGAGGCTCTGGTTACCAGGGAAGCGCAAGCAGGCAGGGCTGGAGCCGAGAAGTAGCAGAACTGAATATTGGTGCGGATTTTAAAGAAGCATTGACTGAACCCGGAGCCTGGACAATTGGCGCCACTGGTTTTGGAGAAATTTTACCCTATCATGAAAATAAAATTTCATTGAATAAAACCATCAAAGATAAATGGGGCCTGCCGGTTTTAAGCATGGATGCTGAATTGAAAGAAAATGAATTAAAAATGCGTAAAGACATTATTAAAGAACTGGTAGCTATGTTTGAAGTTGCCGGTGTAAAAGACATTACCACCTGGGATAAGGATTACAATATCGGCCAGGGCATTCATGAAATGGGGGCGGCGCGTATGGGTAAAGATTCAAAAACATCGGTGCTGAATGCGCACAACCAGGTATGGGATGCACTAAATGTTTTTGTAACAGACGGAGCCTGCATGGTATCCAGCGCCTGCCAGAACCCATCATTAACTTACATGGCTTTAACAGCCCGGGCCGCAGCATTCGCCGTTAGCGAATTGAAAAAAGGAAATATTTAAAAGGGTATATATCAGGAATAAAATAACAATCAATAATCAACAGATGAAGCAAAAACTATTATTTACAACAATACTTGCCGGCAGCCTTCTTACTATCAATGCACAGCGTGCAAAACCTGAAGACACAGAGTTTTATACACCGGTTCCCAAAATAGTTACACCCGGTGCGCTAAGTAGTGAGCCACCCTCTGATGCGCTGGTTTTATTTGATGGCACCAACCTTGATCAATGGGTTGCCACCAGGGATTCAACCAGTCCCAATAAATGGGATCTGTCAGACCGTGCAATGAAAGTAAATAAAGCAAATGGCGATTTGCAAACGAAAAAATCTTTTACAGATTTCCAGTTGCATATTGAATATAAAATCCCGTTAAATATTACCGGCAAAGGACAAGCCCGTGGCAACAGTGGGATTTTCCTGGCCGCACTGCCATGGGGCGCAGGTGGATATGAACTACAGGTGCTCGATAATTATGATAATTCAACGTATGTAAACGGACAGGCAGGCAGTATGTATAAACAATCACCGCCAATGGTAAATGCCTGCCGCAAACCCGGCGAATGGCAGGCCTATGATGTGGTGTGGACGGCACCACGCTTTAGTGAAGATGGTACTTTAAAATCACCGGCCCGTGTTACTGTTTTGCACAATGGGCTGTTGGTTCAGAACAATACGGAGTTAAGGGGTGATACACCATATATCGGGCAACCGGAATATCGCAAACATGGCGCTAAGCCAATTAAATTACAGGCCCATGGCGATAAAAGTGAGCCAATCAGTTACCGTAACATCTGGGTTAGGGAATTGAATAATTAATTTATTGGAACAGTTAATACGATAAGCTTTTGTTCCTGGTACTGTCCTTTTTGCTGTTATTAAAACTTAACTCAAATTTTCTTTAAACATACCGGTGCCGCAAAACGGCCTTTGTTTAAAAATCAAAAGCAATTGTTTAAATTGTAGAGTTTAAAAGTTTTTATCCGGCCTTTCATGAATTCAAGTTATAAATATTTAAATTAGCCTGCCATGAAATATCTTTTAGTGTTTTTTTACTTTTCGCTGTTAGCTACTGATAAAAATCAGGAGAAATTTAAAAGCCTGTTCAATGGAAAAGATTTGACCGGCTGGACGATACATGGCACCGAGAAGTGGTATGTTGAGAATGCCAACCTGGTTTGTGAAAGCGGTCCTGACAAGCAGTATGGTTATCTCTCCACAAATGAACCGTATAAAAATTTTGTACTTACGCTGAATTTTAAGCTGGAAGCAAACGGCAATAGCGGCATATTTATCCGATCCGGAATAGAAGGTACAAAGATCAGTGGCTGGCAGGTTGAAGTAGCGCCTCCGAAATTGCATACCGGGGGTATTTATGAATCGTATGGCCGTGGATGGCTGATACAACCAAAACCCGAAGATGAAGACCGGTTGAAACCTACTGGATGGAATGACATGCGTATCCAGGTAAAGGATGATGAAGTGACTACCTGGCTCAATGGCAGGCAGATGGTTAATTTAAAGGATGAAAAAATTGGGGCAGGAAACGGCTTCATAGCACTTCAGATTCACGATGGCGGAGGTATCAAAGTACGTTGGAAAAATATTCGCATTAAACAGTTAAAATAAACTTACCAATCTATTTTATCACCAATTATTTTATAATCTAAATTGCTTCAATGAAAAATATTGCTGATTCATCACGGAGAAAATTTTTAAAATCCTTTGCTACTACCGCTGCCGCTGCTACTGTAGGTACAAATGTTTTTGCAACAGAAAGTAAAAACAGTTATGTAGAAAAGCTTAAACGAAGCCGGGTAAGTGCCAATGATAATATTAATATCGCCCTGATTGGTGCAGGCGGAATGGGCACACAGGATACGCTGACTGCCTTAAAGGTTCCGGGTGTAAAACTGGTAGCCATTTGCGATTTGTACGATGGCAGGCTGGAGGAAGGGAGGAAAAAATGGGGAGCCAATATTTTTACAACCCGTAGTTATAAAGAGGTACTTATCCGGAAAGAGGTGGATGCGGTGATTATTGGTACACCTGATCACTGGCACCAGCAGATATCAATTGATGCTATGAAGGCCGGTAAACATGTTTATTGCGAAAAACCTATGGTACATGGTATTTCAGAAGGGCCGGCGGTAATTAAGGCACAAATGGAAACAGGTAAGATATTCCAGGTGGGGAGCCAGGGTGTTTCTTCGTTAGGGAATGAAAAGGCTAAGCAGCTCTTAAAAGACGGCGCAATCGGCGAATTAAACTATGCAGAAGGTTTTTGGGCCAGGCATTCCCCCACCGGTGCATGGCAATATCCTATTCCGGCAGATGCCACGCCTGCCAATGTTGACTGGGATACTTTTGTTAGCAACACAAAAAAAAGGCCTTTTGATGCAACCCGTTTTTTCCGCTGGCGAAATTACCTGGATTATGGTACCGGTATGTCTGGTGATCTGTTTGTACACCTGTTTTCCAGTTTACACTTTATTACCAATTCATTTGGACCAAATAAAATTTATTCCTCTGGTGGTTTACGATACTGGAAAGATGGACGTGAAGTGCCGGATGTATTACTGGGTACTTTTGATTATCCACAATCGGCGGCGCATCCGGCCTTTAACCTGTCGTTGAGATGCAATTTTGTGGATGGTACCAGTGGTACTACCTATTTAAAATTGGTGGGTAGCGAAGGCTCGATGGATGTAACCTGGGATAGTGTAACATTGAAGAGAAACAAGTCCATTGAATCTGACGATCCATTCTATATTGAACAAATGAAAAAAGCCGGAACACCGGTATCGGACCGTAAAAGAATATTGGCTCCCGAAGAATATACCTTCGAAGCAGAGAAAGGTTATCTCGGTGGTCCCTATGATCATTTTGTAAACTTTTTTAGCGCTATCAAAAACGGGGGCAAGGTGGTAGAAGACGCAGTATTTGGATACCGTGCTGCAGCCCCGGCTTTATTGTGTAATGACAGCTATAACCAGGATACCGCCATTTTATGGAACCCCGAAAAAATGCAATTAGTAAAAAAATAAAACAGCCAATATGAAAGAAAAATTATTTAAAAGCAGTGGTGTTTTAATACTGGCTTTCAGTATCGCCTCCTGTTCCAATTCTACCAGTACAAATTCCACTGAAATGTCTACAGACAAGCCAGATTCAACCCTTAGTGCTGCACCGGCAAAAGCTGCTGCAGTAAGTCTTTTTGATGGCAAAACCCTTAGTGGATGGCACGGATTTAATAAAACGGGGGAGGTAAAAAACTGGACCATCGAGGATAGTGCAATGGTTTGCCTGGGCGCAGCAAAAGATGCCTCGGGTGGCGATCTTGTTTCTGATAATGAGTATGAGGATTTTGAACTGAGCTGGCAGTGGAAAGTAACAAAGGGGGGCAACAGCGGTGTAATGTACCATGTAATAGAATCGCCCAAATATAAATCTCCTTACGAAACAGGGCCCGAGTACCAGATGATTGATGATATCGGTTTTCCTGAAAAACTGGAAGAATGGCAAAAATCCGGAGCAGATTATGCAATGAACCTGGCCAATGATAAGAAAAAATTAATGCCGGTGGGTGAATGGAATTCAAGTAAAATTATTTTCAACAAAGGGCATGTTGAACATTGGTTGAATGGCGAAAAAATTGTAGAGTTCCAGGCCTGGGACGATAAATGGAACAAAGAGAAAAAAGAAGGGAAGTGGAAAGATTATCCTGATTATGGCACCGCTAAAAAAGGTAAGATTGCGCTACAGGATCATGGCAATAGAGTTTATTTTAAAAATATTGTTATTACAGCATTATAAGGGGTTTTAATAAAATCAAAGCCTACCTCATTTAATTTTCATTCAACAATTAAATGGGGTAGGCTTTATAAGTAAAAATCGACAAGCGCTGCAATTAGGCTCTTACATCAACTTTAAAGGCGAGGCTGAAATAAGAAAATGAATGCCCTTTCTTATCATTGTTAGTAAACTGCCACTCCTGCCCGTTAAGCAAAGGAGGTGTTTTATAACATCCAGCCGCTTCACCCATGCCAATATAGGAATTGGTACTTTCCAGGCGGAACCCGTAGGTTTTACCCTTGTTTAAATGAAGACCGGAAATATTAAATGTTTTCCATTTGCCGGTATCTGTTTTAGTAAAATCCACATCGGCAGATCCTAAAACAGGTCCCCAGCTTTCTTGTTGAGAGTCAAATGAATGCAGTGTCATTAAAACTTTACCAGGTGTGGTAACCACACTGGTAAAAACTTCAATGGCCTCCAGGTCAACTTCTGAAGGGGCGGTAAAGGTTTGTCCGCCTATAATGTCTTTATTGTCAATATTACGGTGCCCGATCCAACTGGTAGTATTATTGGTAACCTGTTCAACAACAGCCTTAATTGAGGGGGATTTAGTGTTCATTGATTCGGATTTTAATGAAGAAAAAGTTGAGTATGATCTCAGTTATATAGGATATAATTTATTAACTCGAATTTACGCCAAATATTGCGCGGGAAGTTCTATTGAATTGTTAAAGAATCAAGAGGCCAATCATACCAAGAATTGTATTCAAAACAGGGTTGAAATAAATCAAAACAGGTCTTTCCGGCAATAAAGCTTACCTTTAATCCGGCATTATTATTAATTCCATAAGTTATTCAATTCCGGAATCCAAAAAGGAACGTTTAAATTTTTTATTATGTATACTTATATCTGGAACAAATATCTTCCGGTAATTAGAATTTTGTTGAAAAAATCGGCTGGCGGAGACCAGTTGTTAAGTTTAAACCGCGATGATTTTGAAAGAGCAGGAACAGGCAGAAAGGCCGGTTACAAATTTACGATTGAATTTACGGAAGGGAAAGTTAGTAATGTTATTAGCGGATCAGACCTGGCAAGCCATTTGGCCGCTGCAATGCTTGAAGATACTGCTACCAAGGCAGTATTGCAAACCGGGCATTTCCAGGTAATCTTAAATACAAAATTCCAGATTACTGTAAAAAACACCACGCCACAGCCGGTTGAAGTTGCTGTAGCAGACACAACGGTAAGTGAATAGGGAAATAAGTATTTTTGATGTATCAATTCATTTTTCAATTTAACCAGCAATAGTATTTTGAAGTTTAAAGATTTTGGTTTCGACGATCGGTTACTGGAAGGTATAGAAGCATCCGGGTATGATGAGGCAACCCCGGTGCAGGAACAGGTAATTCCTTTAGTATTAGCCGGTAAAGATGTAATTGCATCTGCACAAACCGGAACCGGTAAAACAGCCGCGTTTTTATTACCCCTCATTAACAACATCATTTCAGCTCCCATCAATCATCATAGTATCACGGCATTGGTGATTGTGCCTACCCGTGAGTTGGCTATTCAAATAGCCCAGCACATGGAAGGGCTTTCATATTTTACTTCGGTAAGCTCTATTGCTGTATATGGAGGAGGAGACGGAAACGCTTTTGTACAGGAAAAAAAGGCATTGAGCGCAGGTGCGGATGTGGTGATTTGTACACCTGGCAAAATGCTGGCGCATATCAATATGGGATATGTAAAATTTCAGGGTTTAAAATACCTGATATTGGATGAGGCGGACCGTATGCTGGATATGGGCTTTTATGATGATATCATGCGTATTATTCATGCATTGCCCGCAAAAAGACAAAACCTGTTGTTTTCCGCCACTATGCCACATAAAATAAGGGAACTGGCAAGAACAATCCTGCACAAACCAGAGGAGATCAATATCTCAATGAGTAAGCCAAATGAAAAAATTACCCAGTTGGCTTATGTGGTGTACGATACTCAAAAGATACCGTTGGTAAAATTCATACTTACCCAAAAGGAGTTTTCCTCCGTATTGGTTTTCTGTAGCAGTAAGATTAGTGTAAAGCAATTAACCCGGGATTTGAAAAGGGCAAACTTGCCGGTAGATGAAATACACAGCGACCTGGAGCAGGACAAAAGAGAAGAAGTGCTGATGCACTTTAAAAGTGGCAGGATTAAAATATTGGTAGCTACAGATATCCTTAGCCGTGGTATTGACATCGATAATATTGGATTGGTTTTGAATTATGATGTGCCACATGATGGCGAAGATTATGTACACCGCATTGGCCGCACTGCAAGGGCTGCTGCAGAGGGAACAGCAATTACATTTATTAGTGTGAAGGAACAACGGAAGTTTGCCGCCATCGAACGATTGTTAGGCAAATCCGTTCCTAAGGCTACGGTACCTGAACAATTTGGCGAAGCACCTCTATACAGCCCGGGAACATCGCGGTCTGAAGGTGGTGGTAACAGAAATCCCAAACGGCCACAAAAATTTTCAGGCAGGGTATCAAGGTAAATAACTTCCGGATTGATTTACCGGTGTTGGGAATAGTTATATAAGCGAGCTTCCCCTGGTTATGCGATCCGGATAATCCTCCCCGGCTTCTCTCACAATTGCAATCTGTGCAAAAGGCTCCCTGTATTAATTGGTTCTTAAAAGAGTTAAAAATCATTTCAGCCTTATTTTATAATTTACCGGCATTCTTTAATGCCAGGCTTTGATAAACTTTTTCCATTTTTTTTAGACAGTAAGTTGCAGCATTTGTTATGTTGGTAATTGCCTGTTATAATAGCGGCAGGTATCGCTTTGGGATAGTTTGAACCTTACACGGCAGGCAATATATTTGTATAAATTATTAATCATTACTCCCGGCAACAACATATTAGCCAATCCAGTTGAGTACCTGAAAGGGGTGGGACCCTTAAAGGGAGACCTGTTGAAAAAAGAACTCAATATTTTTACTTTTAAAGACGTACTCGAATACTATCCTTTCCGGCATATAGATAAAACAAAGGTCGACAAAATAGCTACCCTTAATCCTGCAACTGAATATGCACAGGTTGCAGGGCGACTAACCGGATTTGAAATAATTGGAGAGAAAAGAGCCAGGCGTCTGGTTGCATTTCTTCAGGATGATACGGGTGAACTGGAGCTGACCTGGTTCCAGGGTATCAGTTGGGTTGAAAAAACACTTCAATCCGGGCAGGTTTACCTTGTTTTTGGAAAGCCTGGTTTTTTTATGGGTAAAGTGCAGATGTCGCATCCTGAAATTGAAATATTTACTCCTGAAAAAGCAGGCGGTAAAAAGTTCCTGGAACCCATCTACTCATCTACAGAAAAGCTGAAGTCAAGAGGGCTTACCGGACGGGCTATCGGTAAGTTAACTTTTAACTTACTGCAATTGCTGTCGCAAAAAGATTTTCCTGAAAATTTACCGGAGACCATCTGTAAACAATATCGGTTTATTTCAAGATGGGATGCATTGTGCAACATTCATTTTCCATTATCGGAAGAGATGTATACGCATGCAGTACGAAGATTGAAATTTGAAGAATTATTTTTTGCCCAGTTACGTTTGGGGATGATCCGAAGTACAAGGCATCGTTTTAGCCAGGGTTGGGTATTTGATAAAGTGGGTGATTTGTTTAATGATTTCTATAATCATTATCTCCCGTTTCAATTAACAAATGCCCAAAAAAGAGTTTTGAAGGAAATAAGGAGGGACACCGCTACCGGTAAACAGATGAACCGGCTGTTGCAGGGAGATGTTGGTAGCGGTAAAACGATTGTTGCGTTACTGAGTATGCTGATCGCCGCAGGCAATGCCCGCCTGTCGGACGGACAAGGTTTTCAAAGCGTATTAATGGCACCTACCGAAATACTGGCACAGCAGCATTTCAACAGTATTTCCGGGCTACTAAAAGGTATGCCTGTTACTGTAAGTCTCCTTACGGGCTCTACGGCCACAAAAAAGCGAAAAGAAACATTAAAAGGTTGTGAAGATGGGTCACTTACTATCTTGATCGGTACCCATGCTGTGATAGAAGACAAAGTACAATTTAAGAACCTTGGGTTTGCGGTGATTGATGAGCAACACAAATTTGGTGTAGCTCAGCGGGCAAAATTATGGAAGAAAAATTCACTCCCCCCTCATATATTGGTGATGACGGCAACGCCTATACCAAGAACGCTTGCATTGACTGCTTACGGCGATTTGGATTATAGTGTAATCGATGAGTTGCCTCCCGGAAGGCAACCCATTGAAACAATCCACCGATTCGAAAACAAGCGGCCACAAGTGATGGATTTTATACGAAAAGAAATTTTTAAAGGTCGCCAGGTTTACATCGTGTATCCCCTCATTGAAGAATCTGCCACATTGGATTATGAAAACCTGATGAAAGGATTTGAAGAGGTTAAATCTTTTTTCCCCGAACCTAAATTCTGGATTAGTATGGTGCATGGGAGGCAAAAGCCTATTCAAAAGGAAACCAATATGCAACGGTTTGTAACAGGCGACACACAAATAATGGTAAGCACTACCGTAATTGAAGTAGGCGTAAATGTGCCCAATGCTTCAGTGATGGTAATTGAAAGCGCCGAAAAATTTGGACTATCGCAATTGCACCAGCTAAGAGGAAGGGTCGGCAGGGGAAGCGAAAAGAGTTTTTGCATTTTATTAACAGGGAATAAGGTCTCTAATGATGGAAGGGAGCGTCTTAAAATATTGTGTGCGACCAACGATGGATTTAAGGTAGCCGAAAAGGATCTTGAAATACGGGGCCCGGGCGATATTGAAGGCACTAAACAAAGTGGATTATTCAATTTTAAACTGGCAAATATTGTACAGGATAGAGTAATGCTGGAAGTCGCGAAGAATTTAGCTACTGAAATTATTGACGTTGATCCTGATTTAATTCTGGCTGAAAATTTGCCTGTAAAAAATTATTTTCAGGCACAGAAGAGTAAAACAATATGGAGTAAAATTTCGTGAATATTTTTTTTAGCATTTTATATAAAAGATAAACTTTTAAATTGCTGTATCGTTGTTAATTGGTAATACATTAAATCATTTCATTGAAACTATATAAATTATTCTATTCCGGTATTTTTTCTATCCTGATCCTGGCTGGTATTTCTATGCCGGTATTTGCCCAATTACAGTTTATTGAAAACAAGGGACAGTGGGACAGTAGGGTTAATTTTAAAGCAGAAATCCCAACCGGTGCTTTTTTTATGGAACCAAAAGGATTTACTGTTCTCTTGCGTAATGCAGAAGATTTGGAACGTTTGGCATCTTCTGCTCACCGCCATTCATCCACTTCATCTGCCGGCAACGAAATAGCTTTTAAAAAATCTGTTCCTGGTAACCAGGTTATGAAATTACGCTCACATGCTTACCGGGTCAGTTTTTTAAATGCAGGTAAGGGCGCTATAGCAATGCCGGATAAAGCATTGCCTTCGTATAACAATTATTTTTTGGGAAATGATCCAAATAAATGGAAGGGAGATTGTAAAATATACCAGGCGGTTACTTACAAAAATATGTATCCAAATATTGACGTGCGTTATTACACCAATGCAGGTACTTTGAAATATGATATCATCGTACATCCCGGGGGAAATGTAAATAATATTGCTTTGCAATACGATGGAGTAGATAAATTGGCAATAAAAAATAAAGAGTTGGTGATTAGTACATCTGTGGGTGAAGTAAAAGAATTATATCCTTATAGCTACCAGCTAAAAAACGGAACGAGACAAACAGTAGATTGCAAATACGTGGTAAAGGAGAATATAGTGAGCTTTAAGATATCGGATTATTCCCCAAATGAAACCCTTGTAATAGATCCCACTTTGATATTCGCATCCTTTACCGGGAGCACTACAGATAACTGGGGGTATACGGCAACGCCCGGACCAGATGGAAGTTTTTTTGCTGGTGGTATATCTTTCGGAAATGGATATCCTGCCTCGCCTGGTGCCTTTGATCAAATTTTTAATGGGGGAGAAGATGAGGCCGGAAACGGCGGATACGATATTGCCGTTATAAAACTTTCACCTGACGGTTCCAACAGAATTTACGCTACCTATATTGGGGGTAATAAAAATGAGCAGCCACACAGTATGATTTGCGATGCCGCAGGAAACCTGGTAATCGCTGGCCGGTCTAACTCAGCCAATTACCCACTGATAGCACCAAAGATTGGCCCCTCCGGTGCTACCGGGTACGATATTGTGATCACAAAATTGAATGCAGCTGGTACCGCGTTAATTGGATCTACTGCAATTGGGGGCAGCAGCGATGATGGAATAAATGTCAGGAAAAAGTTTGATCCCGCGGTTGGAGCGGAAACAACCAGGCGTAATTATGGGGATGACGCAAGAAGTGAAGTGATTTTAGATGGAGCCAATAATATTTATGTTGTTTCCAGTACACAATCCAACGATTTTCCGGTGGCGGGTGCCGGAATACAGGCAGGCTTTGGCGGTAAGCAGGACGGGGTAATTTTAAAATTTAATACAGACCTTTCCGGCAGAATTTACAGTTCCTATTTTGGCGGCAGAGAAACGGATGCCTGCTTTGTATTATCAATAAGTCCATTAACAGGCAATATTTTCATAGCAGGTGGTTCCAACAGCCCGGATTTGCCAGGCAATAAGGTCGGGGTAATAAACCCAAATTACCGGGGTGGTGATGTGGATGGCTTTGTAACTGAAATTAGAGCGGATGGTGCTGCAATTATAAGAACAACTTATTTAGGTACCGATGGTAACGACATCGTTTACGGTATCCAGTTTGATAAATTTGGTTTCCCCTATGTAACCGGAACCACTACAGGTGCCTGGCCGGTTAGTAATGCAGCTTTTAGTAATCCAGGGAGTAAGCAATTTATTAGTAAAATGCAGCCAAATCTGTCAGCCTTTGTTTATTCTACCATTTTTGGTACCAGTTCGCCAATACCCAATATCTCCATTACTGCGTTTTTGGTAGACCGCTGTCAGAATGTGTATGTATCCGGATGGGGTGGTAAATTTAACAATGAGTATGGGTATCCAAATGCCGGTACAAGAGGGTTACCGGTTACACCCGATGCAGTGCAATCTACAACAGATGGAAGTGATTTTTATTTTTTCGTCCTGGAACGGGATGCAACGAGCCAGTTGTTTGGGAGTTTTTACGGGCAAAATGGTGGCTTTGCAGATCATGTGGATGGAGGAACCAGCCGTTTTGATGCCAATGGAATTATTTACCAGGGGATTTGTGCCAATTGTGGGGGAAGGGGAGAACCCAACGTGGCATTTCCAACCACTCCGGGAGTGTGGGCTCCAAGAAATTTATCCAGTGGGTGTAACCAGGCTGCGGTTAAAATAGAAATGAATTTCGGTGGTATTAATGCAAGTATTAAAACAACCATTAATGGGGTAATTGATACGATTGGTTGTGTGCCACTTACTGTTACATTTACTGATACACTTGCAAAGGGTAAGCGATATATTTGGAATTTTGGCGACGGTTCTCCAGATACCACCCAAACATCTAATACCATCAACCATACTTACAATGCAGTGGGCAGATACATCGTGCGGTTAGTTTCTATTGACTCTGCTACCTGCAACATATCCGATACGGCCTATTCAAGTGTAAGGGTAAGTGATAATATCGTGGTTCCAAATTTTATTCCGTCGAAAGTGGGTGGCTGTCAGAGCCTCACGTTCCAGTTTCAAAATACTACTACCGCTGCTTTACCCAATTATTCTCCTACGTCTTTTTTATGGGATTATGGAGATAATACTCCTCCGCAGCGGGCTGGTTTTGGTACAACCACGCATACCTATGCAGCGGCTGGTACCTATATTGTAAAATTACTGGTGGATGATACTACATTTTGTAATGCGCCGGATAGTGTTAAAAAAACAGTACGGCTTGCGGTAAATGTACAAGCCAGGTTCGAAACACCCAATGTTGGTTGTGCCCCTTATAATGCTCAGTTTAAAAATACATCATTAGGAGGTCTTGATTTCCTGTGGAATTTTGGGGACGGAACTACCTCTACTGATGTAAACCCAGCACATGTTTATGGTAATCCGGGTACTTATGTGGTAACGCTCACGGCCACTGATACTACAACCTGCAATCGAACGGATACATACACTTACACGATCTCTGTTATTTCAAAACCAACTGCAGGATTTAGCTTTACACCTAATCCCGGCGAAGAAAACAGGCCAACCAATTTTAATAATTTTTCTGCCGGAGCGGTTAGTTATGAATGGGATTTTGGTGACAATCAAACTTCTACCCTTACCAATCCAATTCATCAATACAATGCTACCGGCACTTTCAATGCCTGTGTGGTAGCAATTAATGATGCAGGCTGCAGAGACACTTTCTGCCTTCCTGTTTCAGCGCTGGTAGTGCCACTGGTAGATGTGCCCAATGCCTTTACACCCGGAAAATTTGGTGTAAACAGCGTGGTAAAAGTAAGGGGCTTTGGAATTGCGAAAATGGCCTGGAAAATATATAACCGCTGGGGGCAAATGATGTTTTCCACCAATAGCCAGGCATCTGGTTGGGATGGAACATTTAAAGGTGCGATACAGCCAATGGATGTATATACCTATTCACTCGATATAGAATTTACCGATGGAACAAAGTATAGAAAAACCGGGGATATATCTTTGCTCCGATAGTTTTTAGCAACAAATTATTTTTGTTTGATGAAAAGAAATTGTAAAATGAATACAAATAAAAAAATATTATTCCTGCTGGCATTTAGCCTGCATGCGGTATCCATTCTGCATGCCCAGGATTTGCATTTTTCACAATTCTTTAATTCTCCGCTAACGACTAATCCGGCCAATACGGGGTTCATTCCTGATGCGGATTATAGAATTGGAGCGCACTATCGCAATCAATATTCATCCATATTGTCATCACCATATAAAACCATTAGTGTTTTTGGAGATGCTCAATTGCTCCGCAATAAAATTGAGAATGGATGGTTAGGTTTGGGTGGTGTAATTTTAAGTGATGTAGCAGGAAGCGGGGGATTGCGATCAACAAAAATTTACGGGTCGCTGGCTTATCACCAGCAGTTGGGCAATAGCAGCCTGCTAAGCGCTGGTTTTAATGTAGGCTGGGCTAATAAAAGAATCGATGTTACTAAACTTAATTTTCCTGATCAGTTTGATGGCAAATTTTTTGACGGCGATTTGCCCTCTTCAGTGGTGCTAAATGCCAACAGTATCAGCTATTTTGATATGCAGGTAGGGCTAAACTATGCTTATTTCCCCACAGAGGATGTTTATATAAATGGCGGTTATTCTATTCATCACGTAAACCGTCCGCAGGAAACCTTTTTTAGCGCTGAAGCGGACAGCAGTACCATACCCATGCGACATATTGGCTTTGTAAATGCGCTATTAAAATTGAATGACCGGGTGATTATTAACCCCAATATTTATTATACCAACCAGGCAAAGTCAAGTGAATTTGTAATGGGGCTTAATGCGAATTATAATTTGTCCGGCGAAGGTGGCGACAAGCAATTGATAGCCGGACTTTATTATCGTGCAGGCGATGCTGTAATACCGATGGTTGGTTTTGAAATTAAAAATGTCCGCTTTACTTTTAGTTATGATGCAACTACATCTGCACTTCGTAATTATAATAACTTCCAGGGTGCGAATGAGTTCAACATCATCAAAAAAGGATTTTATGGTGACCGCAACAGTACAAGCCGCCAGGTTTTTTGCCCGAAATTCTAATCGAAAAAATTAATTTAATATTGGCAGGTCGATTTTTTATAATGCGATATTTCCTTTTTTGCCGATGTAAACCAGGATTTTCATGACCCCATGATTTTGTGCTTAATTATTTATTGATCGAGTTTTTAAACAAATGCAAAATGGCGTTTTCTTTTCACGGATTTTAAAAAATCACCAATCCCCTTTTTCATCCTGAAGAATTCACTGAGTGAACATTTTCAGCTACTACCTTTCCAACATTTTCTTTCCCAATCCCACGCTTTTCATTTTATTCCGATAAATGTTCCTATCCATTTTTTTAAGGTATTCATATTGTTGTTCATAGTTTTTCAGTGTCGGATTATTTTTTTTATTTATTTTAAACCCTCAAATCAACAATTCCGGCTATATTTTTTTTATCATTTTTAAGCAAACTTTATCATAGTTTTATTCGTTATGTTTTAGTAAATTGTAAAAAATATCTTCCTTGAAAGTATTAAATGTTTTCTTGGCTTGCCTTTTCAATTTGGTGCTAATTGTTGGTTTAACGATACCATCTTTGGCCCAGTTACAGTTTATTGAAAACAAGGGGCAGTGGGATAGCAAGGTTAATTTTAAAGCAGATATACAAACCGGTGCTTTTTTTATAGAACAAAAAGGATTTACCGTACTACAGCATAATATTCAGGACCTTGAAAAATTGGGGGATTTAACGCATGGTCATTTACCAGCTTTTGCTGATGCTACACCTGGTACTGCAAAGAAAGCCGTTTCAATAAATAATAATTTTACACTTCGCTCGCACGCTTACCGGGTAACGTTTATGAATGCGGTTAACGGGGCGGTAATAATGCCCGATAAAGCTTTACCTACCTACAATAATTATTTTTTGGGAAATGATAAAACCAGGTGGAAGGGAGATTGTAAAATGTTCCAGGCGGTTACCTACCAGAATATGTATCCAAATATTGATGTAAGATATTATACCGATGCCGGAACATTAAAGTATGATATCATTATACGGCCGGGAGGCAATGTAAATGACATAGCATTAAAGTATGATGGAGTAAATAAGCTCGAGGTTAAAAATAAGGAACTGCTAATTGGCACATCTGTGGGAGATGTGAAAGAATTATATCCCTACACTTACCAGTTGCAAAATGGAGCCAGGCAGGTACTGGATTGTAAATATGAGGTTACTGAAAATGTGGTAAGGTTTAAAATC
>JANPIJ010000417.1:0-7923 GCA_031424955.1 Ferruginibacter sp.
GGGATTGATGGTAAAAATTGCTGTACGCTGCCACAAAGCCGGATCCTGGATTTAAGCACCGGCGGCAGCCAAACGGTTGCGGGCACACCGGTAATGGTTGTTAATGGTGATGGTAAGGTGGGCATTGGATTGACCAACCCCAGTACCCAGTTGGCCAATAATGCCGGCAACACCACCGGCAGTGATGGTATTGGATTAAATTCTCAGAGTCTAAACTGGAGCATGAATAATGGCGGTTATACTGCCGGAATTTATAACCAGGGAACAGGCAGCAATAATAACGGTTTGGCAGTGAAAGTAGCTTCCTCCGTTAGCGGTACACGTATATTGGATCTGAGTGCCGGCGCTGCACAAAGTACTGCGGGCACATCTGTAATGGTAGTTAAGGCTGATGGAAAAGTTGGTATAGGTATACCCAATCCCGATGCCAGTGCGTTGCTTGATGTTACCAGTACAACGAGGGGAATGTTAATTCCGAGAATGAGTAAAACGGAAAAAAATGCCATTGCATCTCCTGCAACAGGTTTACTGATCTTTCAAAATGCACCCGACAGCATCGGCTTTTATTATTACAACGGCAGCAACTGGACCTGGATGTTCTCTAATTCCAACGCCGATTCACTTGCCTGGCGCACGGGCGGAAATACCGGTACAACCATTAATAATTTTTTGGGTACACGTACTAACAATCCACTCATCATTAAAACCAACGACGCCGAAGTAGCAAGATTTACCGGCAATAAAGAGTTGGGTATTGGCACTACCACGCCCAACTCAACCTACGGCTTTGCAAAAGTTGAAATTGCATCGGAAGGATTTGGCGCACCTACAGACCTGCTGATCAGAAATGCCGCAGATGATGCCGGTTATGCACCCGGTCTTGTATTTCAGCACGCCAGGGGAACATTAGCAGCACCTGTAACCGTAAACAACGGCGATTATTTGTCAGCTATCGGCACGATGAATTATGATGGTTCAAACTATGTTTTATCTGCCGGATTGGATATTTATGCAGATGGGGCAATAGCTGCCGGGATAGTGCCAACCAGACTTATGTTCAACACCATGAATACCACAGGCAGTTATGCTACCAGGTTAACCATAAAAAACGATGGCAAAGTGGGTATTGGAACATCAAACCCCAGTTCGCTTTTATCCAATAACAACGGTAGCACAGCAGGGATAGACGGCTTTGGGTTAAACACCAATTCTTTTAACTGGTCAATGACTGGTGCTATAGGTTATGTTGGTGGAATATTCAATGCATCAACCGCAGCCAATACCAGCGGCCTTGTTGTAAAAGTGGCGGGTACAGGTATTTCAAACCGTATATTGGATCTGTCGACTAATGCTACACAAAATGCCCCTGGTACACCGGTGATGATCGTAAGTGGAAATGGAACTGTAGGTATCGGCACCGGCAGCCCAATTTCTCAATTGGCAAATACGGGCACTAATATCATCGGGATTGATGGCCAGGGTATTAATAGCCCTTCCATTGCCTGGGCTTCAAACAATGTGGGTTATACTGCTGCATTTTACAATGCCTCTTCAAACCCAATTGCTCATGGTATAAACATAAAAATAGCGGGTACCGGAACAAATAATCGGATACTGGACCTGTCAACCAGCCCAACCCAATTGGGGGTAGGTACTTCTGTACTGGTTGCAAATGGTAATGGCACTGTTGGCATTGGAACCGCATCCCCTAACAGCACCCTGCATGTGGATGGCACCATTGCTATTGGCACTTCCTTAAATATTGCAGGTGGTACAGCTGGCTCACCAGTTTCTTTACTCAATCAAAAATCTTATGTGGGTGTGTTGCCCGCTAATGCTGTCAATAATTATTATCAACTACCAGACCCAACGCTTTACCCCGGACGTACGTATATCATACGCAACAATAGTTCGGTCGATCCGGCAAACATTACCACCGTTGCCGGGCTGTTATTTCCAGGTAATTCAAACATTGGGGTTGCTACTTATACACTTAACCCTACCGGCTCACCAAAAACGGTAATGGCTATCAGTGACGGGGCAAACTGGACCATTATGGTGCAGAATTAAAAATACCAACATCTTGGTATTGTAACTGATATTTACAAATTGCAGCTTTATGGTGATAAAAATTTCACCATGAAAAAGATCCTATTAGTTGCAGCAATTTTATTGTATGCTGCAACACATGTTTTTAGCCAATCATTAGCCATAAATACAGATGGCAGCGTTGCCAATGCGGGTGCGATGCTCGACATCAAAAGCACTACCAAGGGGTTGCTGATTCCAAGAATGACTACCATACAAAGAACAGGTATCGGCACACCCCCAGCCGGCCTGCAGGTATATGACACAGACCTGAACCTTTTATATTTCTATAACGGTTCATCCTGGTCAGGACTCAGTGCAAGCACAAATTTCTGGACCTTCTCAGGCGGTAATATTTACAACAATACCGGAATCAATGTGGGTATCGGTACAACTACCCCTGCAGCTAAACTCCATGTAGGAGCAGGTACCCGTTTTACACTCGCAGATGTAGGTTCCCTTTTTATGCAATCAGGAAGTGGGGTTGGATCTGCACGTGACTGGAAGATTTATGTTCCCATGCCGCTAGGATATCTTGCCTTTCGGGATATGGGTTTCGACAACCTGAATAATGGAATGGCAACAGATGCTATGGCAATACAATATAACACTGGTAATGTTGGCATTGGCACTACAAATCCGGGTGATAAACTGGAAGTGAATGGCAACATCCGGCTAACTAATACGGGCACGCTGCTAGCAGCGCCTTCAACTACCGGTAACGCTTACTCTGTAACAGTAAGAGCGGGCGACCCCTATGTTCCCGTTGGAGGCTCAGGGGGAAGTGTAAATATTACCGCAACCAACAATATGCCTGCGGGTGGTTCCGGCTATAGCAATCTTGGCCCGTCGGGCAATGTTAATATCACATCAGGGAGCGGTTATAATACCGGTGGTGGACATGTAAATATCATAGCAGGCCAAACTTCCTGTTGGGCGCAAACGAGTAATTCCCATTCAGATGTAAACATACAGGGTGGCGCCAACCTGGTAGCTGCAGATGCGGCCAGTATCAATGTGTACGGCGGCGGCACGGTGGGTGTAGGTTGTCCAACTGCAAATGCAAACGGCGGGCACCTTATTCTTAGATCCGGTATCGGCACCGGTACGGGCGCTCAGGGTAACATACAGTTGTTGAACGGCAATGTTGGTATTGGTACAGCAGCCCTTTCTTCAAAACTGGAAGTTAACGGCTATAGCAAATTGGGTAGTGGCGCTACTGTACCTGCAATCCAAATGAAGAAATTAACCGGAACAAGTGCCGCAAGTGCTGGCGCAATCGTTTCTATTCCTCATGCACTTAACTGGACAAAGATCCTGGCAGTGGATGTTTTGTTAGATAATGGTGCATCAACAATTCCTCCCCGGTATGACAACCCGGCTGTTGATTATAGCTTTTATGTTACCTCAACGGATATCGTCATTTATAATGGTGTTTCTATGACCTCTTTCAACAGGCCCGTAAGGATTCTGATAACCTATGAACAATAAACAAGCAAAGTACCATAACGTGAAAGATGTTGGTAAATAAATGTATAGCTAACAATTACAGGGGTAGATTTTAATAATTTCTAATCCCACTTTAGGGTATTTTCTTAACGATTTTATTATCATACTTTTACCTCCTTAGTATTACGGGGCAAGTGTTAATAAAAAAATATTGATCAATCCTATTATCAGGTAAATAAAAAATCATAATTTAACAGTCTCTAATATCTACCCGATAGATCCAATCCCTGAAAAAGCTCCCGGATTTCCAAAGAAAACAACTGTAAATTATTTAATTTTTTTTATCAATTTAATTTATGACTAAACTTTTACGTTTAGTGATTGCAATTGTTATTGCCATTACTTTACAACACACAGCTGCATCACAATCTGTAAGTATTAATACCACAGGCTTACCTGCTGATCCCAGTGCCATATTAGATGTAACCAGTACTGCCAAAGGAATGTTGATTCCCCGCATGGATAAAACAGCAAAAAATCTCATTGGCACGCCAGCGAATGGCCTGCTTGTTTATCAAACCGGGCCCGATAGTATTGGCTTTCATTATTATGATCAGCCAAACACACAATGGGTTTACATAAATACAAACGGATTTGCAACCGATACCACTGCCTGGAAACTTACGGGTAACAGCAATGCCACTTCATCAAGTTTTTTAGGAACTACAAACGATACTGCCTTACGCTTCCGGATAAGAAATACCGCTTCCGGTATTTTAGATAGTGCATCGCAGAATACTGCTTTAGGCTACAGGTCTTTATCAAATACCACTACAGCAAGTGGCAATACCGCTATGGGTTATTTAGCAGGTCAGTCTTTAACAACCGGTACAGTTAATACTGCCGTAGGCAGGGAGGCTTTACAATTCGACACTTCAGGCGGAGCTAATACTGCTGTAGGCTGGCGTGCCTTACGTAATAATAAAATAGGCTCAGAAAATACAGCCATCGGTGTTGGCTCATTGGAAGTAGATAGTTCAGGTAGTGGAAATACTGCTGTTGGAAGATCTTCGTTATTTAATTTAAAGAAAGGGGTATACAATACCGCTGTTGGGTACCAGGCCAGTGCACTTTCAGATTCCACCAATAATACAACAGCCATGGGTGTAAATGCATTGTATTACAATAAACATAACGACAATATGGCTATTGGGGCCAATGCAGGTACTTATGTGGATTTGCAGCCTGTGGCGAACCCTACAACCGAAGTAACTTATGTGGGAACTGATGCAGGTTATGGTTTTTGGGTTGGCAAAAAAAGCACAGGTGTAGGTTACCGGGCACTTTGGAATTGGGATACGCAAGCCAATATTATATACGGTTCTACTATAGGTAGGAATACAGCTATTGGCGATAGTGCCATGGCATTAACATATTCAAGCAGAAATGTGGCAATAGGAACAGAGGCCTTAAGCAGGGCAAGGGTTTCTTCTCAAAACGTTGCTATTGGAGACAGTTCTATGGGAGGAGCGTTAAATACAATTGGTAACGTGGCAATAGGTTACAAAACCCTGAATAAACAACAAGGCCAGGGTTATAACACTGCAGTGGGTTATTTCAGCCAGCGTGATTCTTCTGTTAATACTTATTACAATACTTCTATCGGTGCATTTAGTATGGAATATAACAGAACAGGTATTTACAATGTAGGTTTGGGTTTAAGTGCTTTACGCTTAACAGACAGTGCTTCTTACAATACAGCTGTAGGTGCCGATGCCATGTATAATCACAGAAAAAATGGCTCCAATGTTGCTGTAGGCGCTTTTGCCATGAGGGGCGATTCCAGTGGTTTTTGGAACACAGCGGTAGGTAGTGAAACTATGGACGTTTCTACTGCTAACGGCAGAGGCAATCTTAATACAGCAGTTGGATTCAGGGCCATGCGTAATAATAGATTGGGTATCGAAAATACAGCCATTGGTGTAGGTGCACTTGAAAGTGATTCTTCAGGAAACTATAACAGTGCCCTTGGCCGTTATGCAAATTTTCTGAATAAAAGAGGAGACATGAATAATACCTTTGGATATGCAGCCGGATATGCTGGAGATACCGCAAGTTATAACAGTTTTATGGGGGGTTATGCAGGCTTTAACAATAAAACTGATTTCAATACAGCTATTGGTTATGCAGCCATGTATGGCAATAATGCTTTTGCAGGTACTGGCGGACAGGAAAATACCAGTTTGGGTTCTTATGCACTTTACTCTAATGTAAATGGCACCAAAAATACCGCAGTTGGTAATGGAGCTTTATATGGCCTGGCGGGTTTTGGTTTGGATTATAGCCGCAATACGGCTGTTGGCGATTCATCATCTGCCGCAAATCAATCGGGAAACGATAATACCTCTGTTGGCACAATGGCGCTGAGTAAAAATCTTAGTGGCAGCCAGCATGTAGCTGTTGGTAGCAGGGCTTTGTATAATACAACAGCCACTTATCCTAATACGGCTATAGGGTATTCAAGCTTAGACAGTAATACCACTGGGGGTGCCAATACTGCTGTAGGTAGCTATACACTTACAGCTAACAAAGCCGGTATTAACAATGTGGCAGTTGGTAATGCCGCTATGTTTCAAAGTACATTAGGAAGTAATAATACAGCTGTAGGAAATAATGCGGGCAGGGTATTCAGAAATAATGATAATACTGCCATTGGCAGCTCAGCCTTAGAAAAAGATTCCACCGGTTATGGAAATACATCAACTGGCGCATACAGCTCAAGAAATATTACAACTGCTATCTGGAATACTGCTAATGGTTATTTTGCTTTGGAAAATGATTCAACAGGTAGCGAAAATACTGCTATTGGTACTTCTGCCCTCAGATCAATCGGCACGGCAATAAGAAACGTGGGTGTAGGTATTAATACGGGCTATTATGCAACCGGAAGTAGCAATACTTATTTGGGAAGTTATGCAGGCCAGGGTGTAAGTGGCAGAAGCACCGGAGGCTCAAATACAGCTGTGGGTCATTTTTCATTATTCGACATAAGATCCGGCGGACAAAATGTTGCCATGGGAGAAAGTGCGTTAGGGTCTGATAGCACTGGTAGCAGGAACGTAGCATTAGGGGCAGGCTCTATGGAAAGTATTTTAAGAGGTAATGATAATATTGCTATGGGCTTTTGGGCAGGCAGACTGGATACTGC
Source organism: Ferruginibacter sp. (assembly GCA_031424955.1). Lineage (GTDB taxonomy): Bacteria > Bacteroidota > Bacteroidia > Chitinophagales > Chitinophagaceae > Ferruginibacter. The sequence continues at coordinate 6,746 of JANPIJ010000417.1, forward strand.
GGGTACAGCTTCTGTTTATTTGGGCCGGGATGCAGGTTACAACAGTCAACGTGATGGTACTATTGCGATCGGCTTTCAATCATTATATAATAATGGGCTTGGTTTGAATGTGGCAACGCAATCAGATTCTTCACAGTATAATACAGGTGTAGGTTATCAAGCCTTAGCAATTAATAATAAAGGTGGGTGGAATACTGCATTGGGCTTTTATGCCGGCAGAAATAAAACTACAGGTTTTTATAATACTTTAATTGGTTTGCAGGCAAATATAAATGGAGCTGGCGCAAATCATAATACGGCTATTGGAACAAATGCTATGATTAATGTTACGGGTAGCCAGAATACGGCTGTTGGTTCAGTTTCAATGTCGTCAGGCGCAACTACTGGTTCTAATAATGTAGCTATTGGACCTAATTCACTTAATAGTGCCACTGCTGCTGATAATAATGTAGCCGTAGGTTCATTTGCTTTACTTACTAATACAACCGGTGATAATAATGTAGGTATTGGCGTACAATCCCTGAATTCAAATTCTGTCGGTAGTAGTAATGTTGCCCTTGGGCACCAGGCACTTTTTAATAATACAGCCAGCACCAATACAGCAGTAGGGGCAAGTGCTATGGCTGGAACTACGGCAGGCCAGGGTAATGCATCACTTGGCTTTCAGTCTATGTTGTCAAACCAGGGGGGCAGCTGGAATACAGCTATTGGCTCTTACGCACTTAATGCAAGTACTGCAAACGATGGTAATACAGCCATTGGGCACCGCTCCATGAATGTAACCAACGGCGGTATAGATAATGTTGGTACTGGTTTTTATAGTCTTCTATCAAATTCAACTGGTAGTGGTAATACGGGTTTGGGTACTTATGCCGGGCAAAGCAACACAACCGGATCAAATAATACAGCTATTGGATATGTCGCAGATATCTCGGGAGTAAGAACAAATGCAACTGCAATTGGCTACAGGGCCTTAGTTGCACAGGATAATTCCATAGTACTTGGCAGCATAAACGGTACAAATGGTGCTAGCGCGAATACAAGTGTTGGAATAGGTACAACTGCGCCAACTGCCCGGTTACATGTTGCCAATACAACAGCCACTACCCTTGTGAATGCGGCATATTTTGTATCGAACAACACTACAAATGTAAATTCCAATGGTGCAGCACTATATG
>JANPIJ010000418.1:0-61144 GCA_031424955.1 Ferruginibacter sp.
TTTCCATAATCCGGAAAATTATTCTTAAAATGAAAAGCTGCCTGATAATTTTTCTTTCTTCAGTTATAGCAAAAGAAAAAGCCGCTAAAATGGTGATCCAATCCATTTTAACGGCCCTCTACAATTTAAACACTGATAACCCTATAATTAGTTTGTAGTTTTTATTTTTAGAACTTTTCAAATCCCCTTTTCACTTCGCTTCCTGTTTATTTCTATTTCCTAAATGATGCCAAACATCTAACTGGTTGATTATTAGCGAAAGTTAATATTCTAAAATGGCACTTATTTCCGCATACTGGAAACTTATTCTAAAAATGGAAAGTTGCGTGATAACTTTTCTTTCTTCAGTTATACCCAAAGAAAAAGCCGCTAAAATGGTGATCCAATCCATTTTAACGGCCATCTTTAATTTTCAACACTGATAACCCTATAATTAGTTTGTACTTTTTATTTTAGATATTTTTAACCACTCTGCCTTATCATCCCTTCCTGCTACTTCTATTTCCTAAATGATGCCAAACATCTAACTGGTTGATTATTATGGAGAATTAATGTTCTCAAATCGCACTTATTTCCGCATACTGGAAACTTATTCTAAAAATGGAAATTTGCGTGATAACTCTTCTTTCTTCAGTTATACCCAAAGAAAAAGCCGCTAAAATGGTGATCCAATCCATTTTAACGGCCCTCTACAATTTAAACACTGATAACCCTATAATTAGTTTGTACTTTTTATTGTTAAATTTTTCAAATCACCCCCTTTCACCTTGCTTGCTGATACTTCTGTTTCCTAAATGATGCCAAAGATGTAACTGGTTGATTACCATCAAAATTTTTTGTTTCTAAACAGTGCTTCTTTCCGTATGCTGGAAATTTATTCTTAAAATGGAAAACTGTGTGATGTTTCTCCTTTCTTCGTTTATGCAAAAGAAAGGCCGTTAAAGTTATTGAGCGAAAATTTGTGCCCCGATATCATGATTCCGGCCTTACGATATGGGTAGGAATTATCAGGATTGTAAAGTCTTAACTGCTTTTGTTTTACAGGATAGAACTATGCGTGACAAATAGCCAAATAAAAACAACCCGCGGAAAGCGGGTTGTTTAATTGATAAGAAAATAGTTTCTTTTTTTTAATGGTGTGAAATGAATATTATTTGATGAATAACTTGTAAGAGCCGGTAATTTCAGCCGATCCTTTTTTATCCCAAACCCTGAAATTTACTATAACGTGGTTTTTTCTATCTTTCAATTCAGTAATCACCGCATTTAACGTAATGTAACGGGCATCGTCCGGGGATACACCTGTTTCATCAAAAGCTGAAAACAACTCTTCTGAGTTTAATATTTCCACTCCGGTGTTTAGTTTTAATACTTGTTTGCTTCCGGGAAATACCCTGCCACCGGTTTCTGTCCAGCCTTCTTCGATTATCAGCAGCATATTTACATTCTGGTTCAGTTCTACTTTATTGCCTTCCGGAACCAGCGTCTCATCATCAAATACCAGGTATGCTTCACCTACTTTAAATCCTTTTGACTTTAGGATAATTCCATTTTTGATAAGGCCTGGTTCTTTAGCTTCAGTAGCTGTTTTTTTTACTGTTTTTTTTCTTTGCGAAAAAACATTCACGCTGCTGAATAAAAAAAGGCATAAAATTAGTATACAAGCGGTTTTAGGGAATTTCATCGATGCTGTTTATTGATTTCTGAATTTACAATAATAATTCTAATAACGGCAATTCCGTTTTTACATTGTACCAAATGTTCACCTGATTCCATCAGTTATACGGGCATTAGCGCCGGTTACTATTGGGCCATGAGACCATGTTTTTGAGCCGGTCAGTTTTCTTAAAAACCTCATGTATATAAATGTGCCCGGTATTTCAGTTTTTATACGGTATAATTGTGAGTGTGAGACAAAATAAGCTAATAAATATACAGCAGATAATGAATCCATTAAAAGGAAATGAAAAGACAGAATTTAAGAAGCGATTGTTGCAACATGCGGTGGGCCTGATTGAACAAAGAATGAGCGCTGCTGCACATGCAATGGAAGCTGCACAGGCCGCCTCCAATGCCGAAGAAAAAAGCAGTGCAGGAGATAAATACGAAACGTCAAGAGCTATGAATCATCTAGAGAAGGAGATGCATTCACGCCAGTTGGAAGCAAACCGAAAAGAGCTCGCTGCCCTTTACAGCATCGATTGCCTGGGTAGCTATGAATCTGTAACAACCGGTTGTATTGTTCAAACAGGGGAATACTTTTTTTTCATAGCGGCGGGCCTTGGTAAACTATCTTTTGAAGAAAAGAACATTTATTTGCTTTCACCCTATGCGCCGGTTGCCAGACAATTAAATGGCAAAAAAAAAGGTGATAGTTTCACATTCAATAAAATGGAAAGTAAAATAGCAGATATTTTCTGAAAATTATTTGAATTGCAATTATATCCCAACCCATCGTTTCATCATTTGGCGGCATTGCAGTGTGGCTTTTTTTCTACAAAAAAAAAATGATTTAAACTACAAATGGACTGATGATTAGTGTTCATCTTTATTGAAGTTTAATCCATACCTCTGAAGCCAGATCGACACCTCCTAAAACATACGGATAATATCCGGGACTAGACTATGCAAGACCTCTGTAACAGGAGGTTTTTTCTTTAGAGGCCATTCGGGGCCAGCCGGCTGGCAGCCCCGAGAAGATGGAAGCAATAAATGTTTGACTTATTCATCCGGGGATTTAAGCCTTAATTTCATTGACGGATTTCATGTAAATTTTAAATGGTATGGCGATTGCAATGGTAACTTTGATCAAAGAGTAAATTTAAGTTATGATGAATGCTTACGACCTGATGGCTTATTCCGCATTAACAACATGGCAAAAAAAAATGATGCGCAGGCCTTCTTTGTTGAACAGCCTTTCTAAAAAGATTCAGACCAAAATAAATGCCTGGATACCGGAGAAAGTTCACCAGGCCATCACTGGTACCATTAAACAAATGATCAGGGGGGTATTGTTTGGGGCAAAATATACAACTACCGATCCGTTAGTTAATGCCGACCTTGAATCGAGGGAACAGGCCGTGCAAAAAAAGATAGATTGGTACAGGAACACCGCAGCAGTAGAAGGCGGAATAACCGGCGCAGGTGGCATACTGCTAGGTTTGGCTGATTTTCCGATATTAATCGGCCTTAAATTAAAATTACTATTTGATATTGCCGCCATCTATGGAATGGATGTGAAAGATTATAAGGAAAGGGTTTACCTGTTGCATATTTTTGAACTGGCTTTTTCGAGCGATGAACACCGGAAAAATATTTACCTGAAAATGGTGAATTGGGAAGAGCAACGCCGGCATTTGCCAGAAGATATCAACCAGTTTGACTGGCGTAATTTTCAGCAGGAATACCGGGATTATATTGATCTTGCAAAAATGGCACAATTAGTACCGCTGATTGGTGCGCCGGTAGGTGTGCTGGTAAATTACCGCTTAATAAAAAAGTTGGGGTTTACTGCAATGAATGCCTACCGGATGCGATTATTTAACGCACCAGCCCAATTGAGCGAAGTATTATGAACAGCAACGAGATAATCATCTACACGGATGGAAGTTGCCATACCCAAAAACGAATAGGTGCCTGGGTAGCAATGGTGATATTGGAGACGGAGAAAATTGTACTGAAAGGCAATGAAAATAATACTACCCATAACCGGATGGAATTAATGGCGGTAATTAAAGCCATCGAATATGTTGATAATATTATGGGGAGGGATGTCGTTATACAATTGTTTACCGATAGCCAGTATGTAGTAAACCTGCCTGTGAGATCAGGGCAACTGGAAGCGGGCAATTTCATTACCGAAAAAGGAGAGGAACTTAGAAACGCCGGCCTGCTTAAAAGACTGATCGGCCTTTTTGCAAATCACCCTGTTCACCTGAATAAAGTGAAGGCGCACCAAAAAAAGGATGATACCATCAACTTAAACAGGGTGGTAGATCAGTTGTCAAGAAACGAGGTAAGGGCATTGGTAAAGGAAGCAGGGTAAAATTTTAAAATGATTGTTGATTTCTATGGATTATGTAAAAATTTAAAACTATTCTGTAACAGTAAAACAATATTTACCCGGCACCTTTACAATAATTTTGTTATTAATACTTTTGATTTAACCGGGAGATCTTTTAATTGATTTACATTTGCACTCTTAAATTCAATATTAGTACTTTATGAAACAGCCCACCACCACATTCCTTATACGGATACTCCCTGTAATATTTTTCCTTTTCAGTACCGGCTGTAATGAGGCAAGCACGGTTGATGTGGCACAATCAAAAAAAAAGGATTCCACCTCTAAAGTGGAAACTGGTACAGAAACCAGCCCCGCAGTTACTACCGGCCCAATTGATACAGCAGATTACAATAAAAGAATGCTGGCATTAAGCAATTTTGATACTACCGGAAAATGGCCGGCAAAAACACCCTATCCATTACCTGGAGCTTTGTTGCCCTATAACCGGATTGTTGCATTCTATGGTAATTTATACTCAAAGCGAATGGGAATTTTAGGTGAATTGCCCAAAGATGAAATGTTGAAAAAGTTGAAGGGTGAAGTTGCCAGTTGGCAGGCAGCTGATACTTCTGTGAAGGTAATTCCCGCCTTGCATTATGTTGCAATAACTGCGCAAGGGGCGCCAGGTAAAGATGGCAAGCACCGCTTGAGAATGCCTTTTCACCAGATTGATACCATCATAAACTGGGCAAAAGAGATCAGTGCAATGGTATTTGTGGATATACAGGTAGGGCATAGTTCAGTGAAAAACGAAGTGGCTTCACTGGAGCCATACCTCAAATTACCAAATGTGCATTTAGGAATAGATCCGGAGTTTTCTATGAAAAATGGAGAACGGCCTGGTTCAAAAATCGGCACCTTCAACTCAGATGATATCAATGATGCAATTGAATTCCTGGCCTCGGTGGTTCGTACAAATAATCTTCCTCCCAAGGTGCTGGTGATACATCGTTTTACCCAGGGTATGGTGACAGGATATGATAAAATTAAAAAATTACCGGAAGTACAGATTGTAATGGACATGGATGGATTTGGCGATAAAATTTTAAAAAGATCTACCTATCTCCGGTATATTTATAAAGAGCCTGTTCAGTTTACCGGGTTTAAATTGTTTTATAAAAATGATAATAAACCCAATACCAGTGGCATATACAAACCGGAGGAATTACTAAAGTTTACGCCCAAACCCATTTACATTCAGTATCAATAATACCAGCAGTTTCTTCTTCATCATGAAAAATAATTCAGTTGCATTTTTTGCATTCCTGCTTGTATTGGCAGGATGCTCGCCCGACCCGGTAAAGGTAACAGTTTCAACATCAGATTCTGCCAGGCAGGTAGAAAAGGCCGCTGCCAAAACGAGCAGGGCCGATCTTGCCGTCATTCTTTCAAAAAGGGAAGTGCCGGTGTTATGCTATCATCATATCCGCAATTTTAGTGCAGGGCAGAGTGAAAATATGAAAAGTTATTCGGTAACCCCTGCTGCTTTTGCCGACCAGATGAAGGCACTTCATGATAGTGGTTACCAGACTATATTACCCGGGCAGTTATACGATTACCTGCTGTATGACGGTGTATTACCTGCCAAACCTGTCATGATCACTTTCGATGATACAGACGAAGAGCAGTACAGTATCGGCGCCAGAGAAATGAATAAATATGGATTTAAAGGGGTGTACTTTATTATGACGATCTCAATTAACAGGCCCCGGTATATGAGTAAAGAGCAGATTAAAAATTTATCGGATAGCGGTCATGTGATTGCCGGGCATACCTGGGATCATCACATGGTTACCAAATATGTAGGAGCCGATTGGGACACCCAACTGGTGAAACCACAACGGCAACTGGAAGCCATTACCGGAAAGAAAGTAAAATATTTCGCTTACCCGTTTGGGCTATGGAACCAGGCTGCAATTCCTGAAATAAAAAGCCGCGGTTATGATCTTGCATTTATCCTTTCATCCAAAAGAGATTCAGTGCAGCCTTTGTATACCGTCAGGCGCATGATCGTTCCAGGTACCTGGTCTACTCCGGGTATGTTAAAAGCCATGCGGACAACATTCAATAAAATACCGCCGCCGGTTTTGGCTAAGCAATAAGAAAGTAATAACAAATCAGCCATCCCTAATGTTGAAGATTTCACCATTAAGGATGGCTCATTTGTTTTACGCCGAACCTCTGTCGTCCATTATCCCTTGCGTGGCCAACTTCTGCAAACCACTATGCTATTGTTCGTTTACCAACTGCAACTTTTTGGAATGTATTTAAATTATTGCGTAAGCTATCGGTTATCCTTAAAAAAGTATATTTGTAGATATTTGCTTTTCAACATTTGTTGATATCACCCTCTTTATTTATAAAAAAATATTTAATATGCTGAAGCTTTTCACCTCTTCCATTGTGATGATTACAATTGGAGTGATTTGTGTACAATGGAATGAGAATAGTAAAGATGATTTCCGGAGTTTAAATAGCATCAGCATAACAACACCGGCCATCGATTCGGGAAGCGTGGAAAACAACTACAGGAGTTTTTGTTCCGGCTGCCATGGCGAAAAAATGGACGCATTTGTAGATCGTAAATGGAAGTATGGAAGTTCAAGGGATGACTTGTTTAAAGGAATTAAACTGGGCTATTCCGATGGCGGAATGCCGGCTTTTGATTCTGCATTTTCCAATGATGAAATGTATGCATTGTCTGATTATATACTCGCCGGTATTAAAAATCTGAAACGATATGATTTTAATAAAGCACCTGTACCCGAAAATTTATTTGTGTCGGAAACGCAGAATATAAAGCTGGATACTGTTGTAAAAGGCTTGGGTAGTCCATGGAGCATCGCTTTTTTGCCGCAAGGCGAAATGCTGGTTACGGAAAAATCCGGTAAGCTTTACCGGGTTAAGAAAGACAGGACCATGCAGTTAATCAATGGTGGGCCGCAGGTGACTGCAGAAGGGCAGGGGGGATTAATGGATGTGATATTGCATCCTAAATTTAAAGGCAACAACCTGGTTTATATTTCCTATTCAGCCTTCAAAAAAGAAGGTTCGACCACACTGGCTACCACCGCAATTATGCGGGCTAAGTTGAATGGCGATCAACTGGAAGAACAACAAATTGTTTTTGAAGCCCTGCCGTATTCAAGAACCCGCCACCACTATGGCTCCCGGATGGTATTTGGCAGGGATGGGTTATTATATTTCTCCGTAGGTGAAAGGGGAAATGAAAAGCAAAATCCACAATCGCTTCAAAATGACCTGGGTAAAATACACCGGATAAAAGACGATGGCACCATTCCCGCTGATAATCCATTCGTGAACAAAGCCGGTGCAAAGCCTTCTATTTTTACTTACGGCAACCGTAATCCGCAGGGCCTAACAGTGAATCCGCTTACCGGTGCCATTTGGTCAAATGAACACGGCCCAAGGGGTGGGGATGAAATCAATATTGTTGGGGCCGGGAAAAATTATGGATGGCCGGCCATCTCATGGGGTATCAATTACGATGGCAAAATAATCACCGACAAAACCAGCATGGCAGGCATGGAACAACCCTTGTTGTATTGGATACCGTCAATTGGGCCAAGTGGAATGGCCTTTGTAGAGGGAAGCCGTTATGCTGGTTGGAAGGGCGACCTGCTGGTAGGATCACTGCGCTTTAAATACCTCAACAGGTGCAAAATGAAAAATGGTAAAGTGGTGGGTGAAGAATTATTGCTGAAAAATATCGGTCGGTTAAGAGATGTAAGAATGGGGCCCGATGGATACATTTATGTGTCAGTTGAGAACCCTGGCTTTGTTTTCAAATTGATACCAGTTGCGAAATGATGAGCGTTAACACCGGTCGCCCGGCACCTGTGCTCGTTTCGTTCAATTTGGTTGGTTTATTCTATTAAAGGAAATTATGATCAATTTCGGTGAGCATAAAAGCAATATTGATTTAAACGGATTTGTAATAATTGATACTGTTTTTACGCATGATGAAGTAACAAATATCATCAGCGTTATTAATGAGGCCGTTTGTTCCAATCTCACTGATAAAACACCAACTGGCCTTTTTGCCATACGCCGGTTTTTTAAGGAAATCCCCGAAGCAACGAGTTTGATTTTAAATGAAAAATTACTCAGCATTATCGAATCGTTATTTGGAAACAGGCACTTTGTTGTAAAATCGATTTACTTAGATAAGCCGCCTCAATCGAACTGGTTTGTGCCGTATCACCAGGACCTGACTATTTCAGTTAACCGGAAAGTTGATCTTCCGGGTTTTAATAACTGGACGGTAAAGCAGGATCAGTTTGCTGTTCAACCTCCATTGCAAATATTGGAGAATAATTTTACCATCCGCATTCACCTGGATGATACAGATGAGAATAACGGAGCTTTGAAAGTAATCGCGGGTTCTCATAGCAAAGGGATTTGCCGGCCTGGAACGTGCGGCTGGTCAATGGAAAAGGAGATTGTTTGCTGTGTAAAAAGAGGTGGAGTGATGATCATGCGTCCATTGCTGTTGCATGCATCCAATAAAACCGTCAACCATCAGCAGCGCCGTGTTATTCATATTGAATTTAGTAATGCAATATTGCCTGGTGAAATACAATGGTCAGAATACATCGGGTAAGTCGCCGTTTTACAAAATTGCAGGTACAATCATTTTTTCATTACATTTAATTCTTACAAACTAAATCATGAGAAATAAACTAACTGCAATCATACTGTTCATTTTTTCAGGCAGTCTTTTTGCGCAATCAATGATTGATACTAATTCAATCACATCTGTTGCCCCAATCCTTGATCTTCATTTTAGTCATTTGGAAAAAGACTCGATGCTGGATGGCGTGAGGGATAATGCTGCACTATATAAAAAGATGCATGCCCTGCCCATCGCCAATAGTTTAAATTATCCATTTGCCTTTAACCCAACACCTGTAGGCTTTACAATTCCCACAAAACAGGAAACGATCAACTGGACCATTCCTGTAAATGTGGCATTGCCAAAAAATAAAAATGAGCTGGCATTTTATTCCGTGTTGCAATTGGCTTCCCTTATAAAAAGCAAAAAAATAAGTTCCGTTGCTTTAACAACATTTTTTATCAACCGGTTAAAAAAATGGGGTGATACGCTGGAATGTGTGATTAGTCTCACAGAAGCGCTTGCCATGAAACAGGCGAAGCAGGCAGATGACGAAATAAAATCCGGCAAATACCGTGGGCCATTGCACGGTATTCCCTACGGACTGAAAGATCTTTTCGCCGTAAAGGGTTATAAAACGACCTGGGGGTCTGTTACATACAAAGACCAGGTAATTGATGAAGATGCTTTTGTCTATACCCAGTTAAAAAAGGCAGGAGCGGTTTTGTGTGCTAAACTCACCCTCGGCGAATTGGCATACAACGATCTTTGGTTCGGTGGTAAAACCCGTAACCCCTGGGATATTAGCCGCGGCTCAAGTGGCTCGTCTGCCGGTTCCGCATCGGCTACTGTTGCAGGTTTATTGCCTTTTTCAATTGGTACCGAAACACTTGGTTCCATTGTATCTCCCTCGCATACCTGCGGTGCAACAGGCTTGCGGCCAACCTTTGGTTCGGTAAGCAGGAGTGGCGCAATGGTATTGTGCTGGAGCCTTGACAAGGCAGGTCCCATCTGCAGAAGCGCAGAAGATGCAGCAGTAGTGTTCTTTTATTTAAAAGGCGCGGATGGTAAAGATGCCAGTTCAGTTAACCGATCTTTTAATTATACCGGTAAAATAAATTTTAAGAAATTACGCATTGGATATGCGGATAATTACTTTAAATCAATTCCAAAAACGGGGTTGCAATGGAATGTAATTGAAGCCTATAAAAAATTGGGCGCAAACGTGCAGACGATTGATTTTCCTGATAGCCTGGTGTATCCCGTAAACCTGGTAGACCCTATCTTGAGTGCAGAATCTGCGGCAGCTTTTGATGAATTGACAAGAGGTAATGGAGATGACCTGATCAGGCGGCAGGATAAAAATTTCTGGCCAAATGGGTTTCGTGTATCCCGCCTGATACCCGCGGTTGAATATATCAACGCTAACCGTCACCGTTCTTCATTGATTGAAGCGATGAATGGGTTCATGAAAAATTATGATGTTTTGATTGTGCCCAGTTTTGCCGGGAGCCAGCTAAGCATCACCAATCTTACCGGCCACCCCGTAGTGGTTTTCCCGATAGGCTTTACTGACAGGGGCCTTCCAAACAGCATTACGCTGATAGGCAATCTCTATGATGAAGCAACAATATTGGCAGCGGCCAAGGCTTACCAGGATGCAACTGATTTTAATAAGCAACACCCGGGGAAGTTTGTGAATGAGTAATGAGTGATGAGAGGATGAGTAATGAATGATGAATAATGAGTGGATAAATGTATTATTCAATTCAAGCTATGTATTTACGCTAATTTATTCTTTAAACGCAATAATTCAATAGCCCTGTAAGGGCGGGATATCATAGCATAGGGCATCGCCTATGAATCTATGTAGGAATGAAATTCAGGCAAATTTATTATCCCGTGAAATAAAATATCTCAACAATAATGAATAAAATTTTATACATGAATAAATTAATACTACCTCTTTTTGTCTTAATCAGCAGCTTCTGCCAGGCTCAGCAAATACCCGTTGATCTGTTGGTTTACAACGCCCACATTTACACAGTAGATGAAAAGTTTACGGTGCAGGAAGCGATGGCCATTAAAGATGGGAAAATCATTGCTACCGGGAAAAACGCCCAAATCAAAAATCAATATTCTTCCAATAAACAACTGGATGCTGAAGGCAAATCAATATATCCCGGCTTCATTGATGCGCATGCACATTTCTTAGGCTATGGACTTGGTTTGCAAACGGTTGATCTTACCGGAACAAAAAGCTGGGAAGAAATTCTTACCCGTTTAAAGGACTATTCAGTATTGCACCCGGATGGTTGGTTAACAGGCAGGGGCTGGGATCAGAATGACTGGACGGTAAAAGAATTTCCTGATAAAGAAGAACTCGATATACTTTTCCCTGACCGGCCTGTGTTTCTCACCAGGGTAGACGGACACGCCGCCATTGCCAATGAAAAAGCCATTACAGGAATCAAGCCCGGGTTAAAAATTCCGGGTGGAGACGTGGAGACAAAAAATGGAAAATTAACCGGTGTTTTAATTGACAACGCCATCGGGTTGGTAAGTTCCAGGATCCCTGCGCCATCTGCATCACAAAAGAAAGCGGCCCTGCTCAATGCACAGACCAATTGTTTTGCGGCAGGCCTTACTACCATTGACGATTGTGGAGTGCAATATGATGATGTGAAAATGATTGAATCATTACAACAAAGCGGTGAGCTTAAAATGCGTTTATATGTAATGTTAAGTAATAACAGTAATAACTATGATGCGATATTTAAAAGGGGAATAATAAAAAACGATCGGCTGAATGTGCGCTCTTTTAAAGTATATGTAGATGGTGCACTTGGATCAAGAGGTGCCTGTTTACTGGATCCCTATGCAGACCGGCCTGGCAGCTTTGGTTTTTTAGTAAACAAAAAGGAGCATTTTGATGAGATTGCTGCCAAAATTTATAAACATGGTTTCCAGATGTGTACCCATGCGATAGGTGATTCCGGCAACCGGGTAATGCTAAATATCTATGCCAAATACCTGAAGGGAAAAAATGACCTTCGCTGGCGTATAGAACATGCACAGGTTGTGAATAAAAGTGACTTTTCTTTATTTGGCCGCAACGCCATTATTCCATCGGTGCAACCAACACATGCTACCTCAGATATGTACTGGGCCGCCGATCGTTTGGGAAAAGAAAGAGTAAAAGGAGCATACGCCTATAAACAATTGCTTGCACAAAATGGCTGGCTTCCGTTGGGTACTGATTTTCCGGTAGAAGACATCAGTCCTTTCAAAACATTCTACGCTGCCTGTATCCGAAAGGATGACAAAGGCTGGCCTGCCGGGGGTTATCAAATGGAGAATGCACTAAGTAGAAGGGAAACGCTGATGGGCATGACCATCTGGGCAGCCAAAGCAAATTTTGAAGAAGAGGAAAAGGGGAGTTTGGAAAAAGGAAAGTTCGCAGATTTTATTATCCTTGATAACGACCTGATGAAAACAGATGCGGGGAAAATATTACAAACGCAGGTACTGAAAACTTTTGTGAATGGCGAATTGGTATATGAGAAAAAGTAAATCCGGTCTGACGGTCCCCATCTGACCGGATTTCCTACAGTCTGACGGTCTCCGTCTGACTGTAGGAAATAAGCTCCTCATGTATTTTTATCACCTGCGGTATCACCAACTCCGTTTCATCATTGGTAATCACATAATCGCATAAACGCATTTTAATGCTTTCATCCAGTTGTTTTTCCATCCTCGCTTTTACTTCCTCTCTTGTAACATGATCTCTTTTCATTACCCGTTGCAGGCGGGCGGGCAGCGGCGCTGATACACCAATCACATAATCCAGGTGTTCCTGTGCACCGCTTTCAAAAATAAGGGCCGCTTCCTTAATCGCATAAGGAGTGGATTGTTGTGTCATCCATTGGTCCGAATCACGCAGTGTGGCAGGATGTATGATTGAATTGAGCAATGATAATTTTTCTTCATCATTAAAAACCAGGTCAGCAAGATATTTCCTGTTTAGCTTTCCATCGATATAGGTTTCTTTCCCAAACAATTCCTGTAATTCCGTTTTCAGCAACTCGTCTTCATTCATCAGTCGTTTGGCTGCATCATCTGCATAATATACGGGTATGCCCAGCACCTCAAATACTTTTGCTACCGTGCTTTTACCGCTACCGATACCGCCTGTGATGCCAACTTTTATCATTGTCTGAACTAGGATTTATTTGATTAGAAGATGATATGATTTTTTCCCATTGAGCCTTAATTATTTTTATGATGCATCTGAAACCACCGTTAAAAATATAAAACTTCAGTCATAAAAAAACCGGCGTTATCAGACGACCGGTTATAAAATTAGTAATTAAACTGTTGTAATTATTAGTGTAATAAAAACCAGCATACGCCTGCCTTACTCCCCTTCAGGGGCTGGGGGCGGGTCGGCAATTACGCTTTTACCTCTGCCGGCTTATTTAACGTAGCCGACATTTCCATACTTACCGTACTTTTTTCAATTTTCAGGTAACTACCCGGACTAACTTCCAGGTTCAATGTGCCATCTTCGTTTACTTTATTGATTGTGCCATGAATACCGGCAATGGTAACAACTTTATCACCTTTTTTCAGGTCGCTGATAAAGGTTTTTTGCTGCTTTGCTTTCTTAGCCTGCGGGCGGATCATAAATAGCCAGAATACTAAAATCATGGCACCCATAAAAATTAAAGAAAAGCTGCTGCTGCCTCCCTGGGCACCCTGTCCCATGTTTAATAAAATTCCTTGAAATTGCATTGTGTTGTTTATTAATTATTAAGAAAATGTGTTTTTTATTTTGCTTCCGTTACATCACCTGTCAGTAGTAGGCCGGGAAATGCGGGGTTCGTATTGGCTATCACCGTTATGTTTTTCTCATTGTGGCCAACTCTTCCCTGGCTGTTAAATACTACTTTTATAAAACCTGTTTCGCCCGGTAATATGGGCCTTTCAGGCTTTTCGGGTACAGTACACCCGCAACTGGCAGAGGTGCTGGTAATCACCATAGGTTTGGCACCCACATTTCTAAAACGAAAGTTAAAAGTTACTTTTTCACCCTCCGCCACTTTTCCAAAATTGTATACACTGTCGATCAACTGTACTGATGTAGTATCCAGCATAGCATTTGCAGTTTGCTTCACCACATCATCTACCACTTTATCATTTCTGCGCACATTGCATTGTGCAAAAAGTGCCATTACCATAAAACCAAACATGTATTTTTTCACCTGCCGTATTTTTTGTCAAAGTTATACAATAAGCAGTTAGTTCCTTAAACCATCTGCTGTAATTAAACAAATTTGATGTTCCTGTTTTAGTGAGAATTGCAATACGAGGGTCCTGCTTTATCCCTGTATTGGAGACATTTTATAAGGTGCTGTTCTTGAAATTTTTCTTATTAATTTTCCCTTCCGCTGTCAGCTCCTTATGAATATTATCCAGGATTCCATTGATAAACTGTCCACTCTGCGGCGTGCTGTAATCTTTGGCCAGGTCGATGTATTCATTAATGGTAACCTTGGTGGGGATGGTTTCAAAAAACAGGAATTCACTAATACCCATCTGGATAATGATCAGGTCAAGTGCCGCAATACGTTCCGCATCCCAGTTTTTTAATTTGGGTTTCAGCAGTTCCATACTCACTTCCTTTTTATCAATGGTAGTTTCTAAAAGGCTCTTTGCAAAATCCCATTTTTCCTTACTAACCATTTCATTGTAATCGTAAGTGTTGGGTTTTTGTAAAAAATTCTGTATTAATACATTCATCATTTCCCCGTCATCATCCCAATTGATGAAATGTTCCTCCACATGACTAATGAAATTTTCGTTGGGCAACATCAGGTCGGTGAATATAAATTGCAGGATATCCTTTTCACTTTTTTTATCTCTGCCCTGTACACCAATGTAATCCTTGTATTCGTCCGACTCAATCAACGCCAGGTAGGTTTTTCTTAATAATTCCTCATCTGCCAAATGCTGCGGTTTTAATTCCGCAACGGCGGCTTTGTAACCTGCATCTTCCAGTATTTTCCACAACAGTTCATTGCCAACAATTTTTGTGTTGATATTGAGGTCATTTTGTGTGGGAAGATGTTTGGAAGCCTTTTTGAGCGCATCTTTTTCGGCATACCGTGCTACTTCACTGATAAAGTAAACGAGGTAAATAAACAGCTGGCGGGACTGGTCTATCTGCTTTTTTAATAAACTAACAGCCTGGCCGGGTTTTAACTCACTGCCTAAACTGTCTAGAGTATATAGGCTTTGCATTACTTTAACCCGGATATTTCTTCTACTGATCATGTGGGAAAGAACTTTTGAAACGCGAAGGTAAACATTTTAGCCGCCTTTCAAAATTCCGGATTGGTTCTATTTTTCTATCCCTTCAATTCTGATCAGTTCATAACTGGGAGCAGTAAAGGATATTGGAAATTTGCCGCTTCTTGTAAATTGAATTTTTACCGAAAGCTCGTTAACCCTGAATTCGGGTGGTAACCCAATTGGCGTGTATAGTTGCATACCGGAAGTTTTTATGATGAACCCCGTGGCATCGCATCCGGTGCCGCAGGCATATTTCACCTGTAGTATGGTTGCATTGATATCCGTAAAAACAACCTCCTTGTTTTTGCCGCATCCCAGGAATGCAAGGATGAAATATGTATAAATGAAGCAGGAAATCAGGGCACGGGTTCTCATATTTAATTTTTGTTACTGACAAAGATGGGCCTAAAAAGGTTGCAGTGGCTGACTAATTTTCATTAATGTCATGATATGTCATTTTTAAAGCCGCAAAGTATGACAACTATTCTTTTAACATCGGTTTGGTATGAAATTGGCTTACATTTGCTGCCCGGTAAATCTGCCGGGGATACACATTTCAATTAATCAAAAATCAATACAATTATGGCTAAGAAGCTAAACATTACTCCCTTACATGACAGGGTGATTGTTCAACCAGCTGCTGCAGAAGAAAAAACTGCAGGTGGCATCATTATTCCTGATACTGCAAAAGAAAAGCCACAGCGTGGTACCGTGTTGGCTGCAGGTCCTGGTAAAAAAGATGAACCCGTAACAGTTAAAACAGGCGATACCGTTTTATATGGTAAATATGCTGGTACTGAAATTACAATCGAAGGGTTGGAATACCTGATCATGAGAGAAAGCGATATTCTTGCAATTGTATAAGTTGTAAGCTAATAGCCTTTATTTTGGCTGTTAGGCATGCAAACAGTAAAAATGAATGGCCGTTAAGATTGCTTAAACTTACGCTTTTGTAAATTTTAATTCAAACGCTTCCCTGCTACCAGCTACTGCTGATAGTGTATACCTATTAAATTTAATAACAAACAAAAAACTCCAACACAATGGCAAAGATGATATATTTTGATATTGAGGCCCGCAACAAGATGAAGAAGGGCGTTGATACATTGGCAAATGCCGTAAAAGTAACGCTTGGACCCAAAGGTCGTAATGTGGTTATTGAAAAGAAATTTGGCGCTCCACAGGTTACCAAAGATGGTGTAACAGTTGCCAAAGAAATTGAGCTGGATGACCCTATTGAAAACATGGGTGCACAGATGGTTAAAGAAGTAGCTTCTAAAACTGCTGACATTGCAGGTGATGGTACTACTACTGCAACTGTATTGGCCCAGTCAATTATTGCAGAAGGTTTAAAGAATGTTGCTGCCGGCGCTAATCCAATGGATTTGAAGCGTGGTATCGACAAAGCAGTTGCTGCTGTAGTTGCTCATTTACAAAGCCAGTCCCTGGCAGTAGGTAGCAGCGGAAAGCAAATTGAGCAGGTTGCTTCCATTTCTGCTAACAATGATCCCGCTATTGGAAAGTTGATTGCAGAAGCAATGTCAAAAGTAGGTAAAGAAGGGGTGATTACTGTGGAAGAAGCAAAAGGTACCGATACTACGGTTGACGTGGTAGAAGGTATGCAATTCGACAGGGGATATATCTCTCCGTACTTTGTTACCAACAGCGAAAAAATGGAAGCTGAATTGCAAAATCCTTATATCCTGATTTATGATAAAAAGATTTCTGCAATGAAAGACATTCTTCATATCCTGGAGAAAGTTGCTCAAAGTGGCCGTCCGTTAGTAATCATTGCTGAAGACCTGGACGGTGAAGCACTGGCTACATTGGTGGTAAATAAATTACGTGGCACTATCAAAGTTGCTGCAGTAAAAGCACCAGGCTTTGGTGACAGAAGAAAAGAAATGTTACAGGATATCGCTATCCTTACAGCAGGTATCGTTATCAGCGAAGAGCAGGGTTATAAATTAGACAACGCTGACCTTACTTATTTAGGTTCTGCAAGTTCAATTGTAATTGATAAAGATAACACTACAATTGTTGGCGGTAAAGGTAAAAAATCTGATATCGTTGCAAGGGTTAATCAAATTAAAGCACAGGTAGAAGTAACGACTTCTGACTACGATAAAGAAAAATTACAGGAGCGCCTGGCTAAATTAAGTGGTGGTGTTGCTGTATTGTACGTAGGTGCTGCTACTGAAGTAGAAATGAAAGAGAAGAAAGACCGTGTGGATGATGCTTTACATGCTACAAGGGCAGCAGTTGAAGAAGGTATTGTACCAGGTGGTGGTGTTGCTTACATCCGTGCCATTGCATCTTTGGAAAAACTGAAAGGTGTAAACGAAGATGAAACAACCGGTATGCAGATTGTTAAGCGTGCTATTGAAGAGCCATTGCGCCAGATTGTGGTAAACAGTGGTATCGAAGGTAGTATCGTGGTACAGAAAATTAAAGAAGGTGAAGGTGACTTCGGTTTTAACGCTCGTACAGAAGTGTATGAAAAAATGTTTAAAGCTGGTGTTATTGATCCAACTAAGGTTACCCGTATTGCATTGGAAAATGCAGCGTCAATTGCAGGTATGTTGTTAACAACAGAATGTGTAATTGCCGACAGGCCTAAGGAAGAAGCAGCCCATAACCATGGTGGTGCTCCTGACATGGGTGGAATGGGATACTAAGCAAGTAACCAGGAATTTTTAGAAATTTCACGAATGGAATACATCCCTTCTGCTTATGCAGAGGGGATTTTTTTGTAAGGCAGTTGGGGTTAACGAGTGTTTGATTGTAATTATATTAATGAAGATATTGCTTCACAGATATATTGCCGGGCAGGTAAGAATTAATGCCCGCTACAACCGTGGATAAGAAAAGATTTCCGGTGACCATGGTTATTTATATTAGTTTTCAGCTAGGTAAGTAGAGGTAAAACAAATCGTTGAAAAAAATCATCATAATATTTGGTAGCAACATTCATTTTATTATCAAAAGACGGAAATCGGTATCAAAAAGCCCTGTTTTGTGGATTAACTACCCATTTTTTTAAAGTGAAAACTGGTATGATTTTGTGACGATTATTATCACACAATCATTTTTAACTGTAAAAACAAAAATTATGTTACAGAACTTTTTAAACAATAAAAAATCAAGTGGATTGATTTTGGCCGGATTAGCTGCTTTTGCATATTATAAGTACTCGAAAATGAGTGCGGAAGAAAAAAGCAAATTGGCAAAAACTATTCGTGAAAAGGGCGGGAGCTTATTGCAACAGATAATGCCGGGCGGTTTAAAATCCCGGACGGAAGGGACTATGGCGACCGCCGCAAATACAGATACAGGAGTATCAGGCTCTTTTTAAAATCTGCAGCTAATAAAAAACGGCCTCCTGCTAATACCAGGAGGCCGTTTTTTGTGGGCAGATAATCGATGTGGTTTATGAATCATAATTAAATAAATTAACGCGGTAAAGGAGATATCTGCCAGCAATTAATTGTATCAAAATATGGGTTAGAAAGGAAGATGTACTACGATAGAACAGGTTCTGTTGAGTTGTTAAGAAATTGGTAATCAGAATGCCTTAGAACAGTTTTTATGGGAATGGCAGGATTATTGGCTATGGTAGGAAAACAAACTTAATTAACCCAAAATTTATTGTATGAAAAAGACTTTACTTATTTTATTTTTTGCGGCATTTGCTGTAGGTGTGAACGCACAGGGAAAGAGCAAGGACAAGCACCACAACCATAACCCGGTGGCAAATGGCAAAAGCTATGAACATGATGATGATGACCACGATAGGGATCACCAGGATAAGGTTAAACATGAGAAAAAGAACAAAAAATATTACAAAAATAAAAATTATAAAAATGGCCAGTATGCCCACAGGCGGGATAACCGCGGTGCTGACAGGCCCGTTAACCGGCGCGTTGACAGGTCGGGAAATGGCGGTGTTGTTAACAACCCGCAGACCAATGATGTAAATAGCAACGGTGTACCGAATGCTGTAGTAAGAGCGTTTAACCAGGATCATCCCAACGCACAAGGCGTGGTGTGGACAACAGCCAACGGCAATTGGACAGCAACTTATGTAAATGGCATATTCAGGCCCAGTGCCACCTATAAATCAAACGGTCAAAGGGTAAGCTGATGAATTGGTAACCTATAGCTAAAGGCCAGCTTTTAGCCTTGAAAAAGCAATGGAAAACCAGGTCATTTTTTACAAATAGATTTTTATATCGATGATAGTTGTGTTAACAGAAGGGCGGTACACTCCGCCCTTTCTTTATTTAAGCCCAGGAAGGTGAGGATGAACTCAATTTACAATCTGTTATGCCAACCGAAGAAAAAAGTACTATTAGATTGTACATGAAAAAAGATCACCCGGGTACGGTATTGGTCGGACAGTTAATACTTTAAAAACTACATTACTTTGTTAATTTAATAGCTGTATCCAATCGCTGGGCCGCATTATCCCAATTGATGATATTGAACAATGCATCCACGAAGTCGGTTCGTTTGTTTTTGTATTTCAAATAGTAGGAATGTTCCCATACATCAATCAACAACAGGGGAATACATCCCCATTGGGTGAGCTTTTCATGGTTTTCACATTGTAGTACCGTTAGGCTATCGCTATACGGTTGATAAGCAACAATGCCCCAGCCATTGCCATCTACGTTTTTGGAGGTTTCTGCAATCAGCACTTTTAGTTTATCATAACTGCCGAAATTTTTATTGATTCGTTTTAGTAAATCTCCTGAAGGTTCCGTTTTTTTATTGGTGAGATTGGTCCAAAAGATAGAATGTAAAACATGAGATGAAAAATGATAGGATAATTTCCTTGTCCAGTAGTCAACTGTTTCCACGTTGTTTTCGTCGAGCGCCTTTTTAATCATTTGTACATCTTTATTGGCGGCTTTCACTGCTCCTCCATGATGAAAAGTATAATGCAGGTGGGTTGTTTCAGCATCCATATAAGGTTCTAAAAAACTTTCGCCGTATGGCAGTGGCTGTAGTACGAAATTACCATTGGCATCTGCTAATTTGTCAATTGGATTATCTGTTAGGTTTTGTGTAAATGCATTGGTAGGTGACAGTAAGGTAGCTGCACCGGCTAAAGATCCTGCCCTTAAAAAGTTTTTCCTGTTCATATTAATTGGTGTTAATTATAAAGTTAAGGTTTAACTGGTGAGTCAATTGTTAGTGGTTCGTGAATGGCAATTTGCAATATTCAATTTTCAACAGGCAATCGTGAATTAGGTTCTGTCGTGGCACTCCTCTTCGGAATATGTTGCATAACGATGTCAAATTGAAATTCTAAAGTCCGTCAACAAAATAATCCTTGTCAATAATATTCGCTTTTCTGTTTATAATTAACCCAACCCTACAAATTTAATGATTATACCGGCAATCGCAGCTATTGCAATAATAACCGGTTCCGATATTTTCTTTGTGTAAATTAGTATAAATATGGTTGCTATGGCAATCATTGCGGTGGGGATATCTAAAATACTTCTTGTGGCAATAACAACTACAGCGCCGGCCAGGGCGCCTACCACGGCGGCAGTAATACCTTCTACAAATCCTTTGATGGACAGGTTATGTGCAATTTTTTTAAAATAGGGCGCTGGAATAACGGTGAATAGATAACAAGGTAAGAATGTTGCCAAAGCCGCAACCGAAGCGCCCGGAAAGCCTGCCACCAGGTAGCCGATAAATCCAACCGTAATCACAACCGGGCCGGGGGTAATCATGGCCACCGCTACTGCATCTACAAACTGTTGCTCTGTGAGCCAGTGATTCTCTACCACCACTCCTGCATGCAAAAATGGTACGATGGCTAAACCACTTCCAAAAACAAATGCACCGGCCTTTGCAAAAAAGACCGCAATCTTGCCGAGTGTACCCACCTCAAAATTCCAGAATCCAATCTGTAGTAGCACAAGTGAATTGGCTGTATTATTATTGTACCATTTAGGTGGTGCTTTTACAAACATATACAACAAGCCTGCCGCTACAAACAGCAATACCTGTTCCTGTTGGGTGAGGATGGTAATTGTTGCGGTGGCAAGAAAGAATAGCCAGAGCAGCCAGTTTTTAATAAACGATGCCCCGTTAAATTTACCGATCGATTTGGTAGTGAGTTTGTAAGCGCTCATCACAATAATGCCAATTACGGAGGCACCCACTCCATAAAAAACAGCCTGCATCCAGGAAAGTCCGCCGTATAGTTTGTAAGCCATGCCAAGTAGAACCACCACTATAAAAGAGGGTAAAACGAATGCAATACCTCCCAGTGTTGCTCCTACAATCCGGTGATGTACAAATCCAATATAGATGGCTAATTGAGCAGCCAGAGGACCTGGTGCCAATTGTGCTAAAGCCAGCCCCTGTTTATATTCTTCCTCCGAAATCCATTGCCGCTTTTCAACGAGGTCTTTATGCATGTTACCTACCAGTGCTACTGGTCCGCCAAACCCGATTGTGCCTAATTTAAGAAAGTAAATGACTATTTGTTGCAAAGTGTAAACCGGCGCTTTTGTATCATCCATAAATATCAAGTGGTTTATTGTCCTTAATGGCAGACGTTACCATGATACAAAACTATTCTAACCAGCCTGGCTGAAATAGAATAAGCTTAACCTTTTGTACGGGCTTTACTTTTTACCAGGTTTTTTTTAAAGAGCGACGGGTTTTTACCGGTATGCTTTTTAAAGATCCTGGTAAAATGGCTCTGGTCCGAAAAGCCCGTGAGATAGGCTATCTCGGTAAGCGAATAGGTAGTGGTCTGAATGAGCAGGATTGCTTTTTCGATGCGTAGTTTGCGAATGTATTCACCAAAGCTCAGGTTATCGAAATGCTTCGAAAATTCCCTGGATAAATAGGAGGGATGTACATTCAGTTCGCCTGAAACCTCTTTCAGGCTCAGGGCCAGGTTGGTGTCAATCTGGTCCTGTATCAAATACTTTACATCGCTGGCCCATTTAGGTGTTTTCTTTGCAATAGCGGCAGGTTTAATCAGTTGATTAAATACATTTAATAACAAGTTTTCAAACGGATTCTGTAAATGTTTTTGTTGGTATAAATGAGTGACCCAACTATATAAGGCGTCGTACAATAGCATGGCGGTTTCCAGTAATAGATAATCGTCCGGAATATTATAAGCCAACCCGGCAGAGATAGCCCATAGACCTGCTGACTCATTAGCCAGGTCGTGCCGGTCAGTATCTGCTCCACGAACAATATTGGCCATGATTAAAATGGCCGGATCTTTAATTTTATGTTTTTTGATAATGTAATCAAAGGTGCAGTCTGTTCCATAATGTGTGTATTCAACGCCGGGAATATCAAATGGCGTTGCATTTAATGTTGTAGCTTTTTCCATCACTTGCTCAAATGGAAAATAAAAAAACTCCGCCTCTTTATCCACCATTTTTTTGATCAGCCAGGGACAGGCTAAGCGGTCTATTTTTGGGCGCTCTCTTGTTATCCATTTCATAATAATTCAAAAATATTTCAAAATAGAATGTCAGCCATGATATAAATCTGAATTGCAGTGGAGGGATAAAACCCATGTGAGACCGTACTTCAGTAATCCGAATTTACTAAAAATGATTTTTTCACTTCGGGCTACAACGAAATGATTTGTGTTACATACTTACATTATAATTGATTGGGCCCACCTGTCAAAACATTGTAACCTTTAACCAGCCAATTGAAATGCACCCTCCGTATCTTATCTTTGATTTTGATATGATTGCCTGTTTCTTTCGGGGATTCAGAATAAATAACACCATGCCTAAAGAAATTTCAAATTTCATTTAACCACAATGTCGAACACTGTAAATAAATTCTCACTACACGAAGATTGGGTGGTAGTAATCCTTGGGTTTTTAATTATACTGTTAGCCATCGTGGGCATCAGGCCCCTTACCCCGGTGTACAACTGGAGCAATGCGGGTGATTTCTCCGTTAAAATTTTAGATGGTGTTAATCTTGGAAAAATAGGGATACAGTTTTTACTGGTGCTGGTGATTGCTTTTATTGGAGTTTTACTGACCGGCAAACCCGCAAAATATTTTTTAATCACTTTCCCCCTGGTATATGTTATTTCAGTGATGGCTCTTTTGCTGGCTGGTAATAAAGCGATCAAAGGGCTTAACCTGGAGGCGGTCATTTTTAGTTTGACCATTGGATTGATCATCAGCAATTTCTTCAAACTGCCGGAATGGTTTCGGGCAGCATTGTCTACTGAATTATTTGTAAAAATCGGGCTGGTGTTATTGGGCACTACCATCATATTTTCAGATATATTGAAGTCCGGATCGTATGGATTATTACAGGCACTGATAGTAGTAATCTCCGTTTGGTATTTTGCTTTCTGGCTCTGTAAAAAAATGAAAGTAGATAGCGAACTCACCATGATGATCGCCAGCGCTGTTTCTATTTGTGGTGTCTCGGCCGCCATTGCCACCTCCGGCGCCATCAAAGGTGATTCTAAAAAGTTGTCGCTGGTGATTTCACTGGTATTGATCTGTGCCATTCCCATGATGATTTTCATGCCAGTTATCGCAGGCTGGATCGGCCTTTCGCAGGAAGTAACCGGTGCATGGCTGGGTGGCAGTATTGATACTACCGGCGCCGTAGTGGCCTCAGGTACCCTCGTAGGAGAGGAGGCATTAAAAATCAGCACCATTGTAAAGTTTTCTCAAAATGTATTGCTGGGAGTGGCAGCTTTCGCCATTTCCGTTTACTGGACCTGGAACAAAAAAGCGGCAGATACTGAAACTGAAAAGCCTGGGCTGAGCGTAATCTGGGAACGTTTTCCAAAATTCGTACTGGGCTTTATCGCCGCATCTTTGTTGTTCTCTTTTGTGTTGCAGGCTGAAACAATTGCCTCTGTAAAAGATAGTTTGAAGAATTTACAATCGGTATGGTTTGTACTGGCATTTACCAGTATCGGGCTCGAAACAAAATTCTCCGACTTGCTAAAAGGGACCAATCGTAAACCGATGTATGCATTTTTGATAGCGCAATTGTTTAATGTGATTGTTACGTTGATTATAGCTTATTTATTGTTCCGGTAAAACATTAATGATTATCTGGTGAATAAATGGTTTTACAAAAAATACAAAAATTTTTTTGATTATCTCCCTGTAGATGTACTACACCAACGTCCCGTTAGGGACAAAATATAGGTAGTTGTTGTAGCCGGGATTAATGTAAAGTCGCTTTAGGGACGTGATATAATCTGCTTGTTTTGTTTAGGCGCACAAATCCGTCCTGTGTCTGTGCAGTTACTACTGACATGAGTTGAATATGTCTGAACATAAGTAGAAAGTTGTACCGTCTCAAGCCTGGCTCGTTGTTTAGTGGTACAAATACTATGAATCAGCGATCAGTAACGTACCGGTACAAGACAGAGCACTGCGGCTAAGTAGCATACGAACCTAAAACCCATCCGGCTTATTGTACCATCACTTTCAAATTTTCATTCAACCCCAACCCGCTCACCCGCAAAATATATTGGCCCGATGCCAGTTTGTTGCGAAGGTTGATTTTATAAAATCCATCACCAGCCGGTGTTTGAATAATTTGCGTCGGTAATGATCTGCCGGTCATATCGGTTATAGATACAGTTACATTCCTGCCCTCATAATTTTGTAGCATAATGCCTGGGCCGGACGGCGATGGATTGGGATACGCTTTTACCGAAGGAATACCATCGCTGTTAAAACGTACCTTAACTACTCCATACCCGGTAGCCTTACCATCCGTATTAAATTGCATTAACCGGTAATAGTTAATGCCTCCGGATGGGCTGTTATCATACACAAAATAGTTGTTTATGAGGCTGGTATTTCCACTGCCTTTAACTGTTGTAAGTGTATTGTACAGAGCACCATCTGTTGATCGTTCTATTTCAAAACGGTCATTGTTTTGTTCCGATGCAGTTTGCCATTCAATCTTTACATGCTTCCCTTCCAGCCTGGCAGTAAAACGGGTAAGGGTTACCGGCAAAATTACCTGTGCATAATTTTCGAGTGTAATTACTCTGGCATGTGCAAACATATCCACGATATGTTGCGATGTATTTTGCGAAGCAACCAAATTGTCCCACGACATAAAATACGACCATTTGGCATCCGCATCAAAGCATTTTTGAATGTCCGGAATGGGGCCATTCTCCGTCATAGCAATAAGCTTCTGACCGCTGGTGATGCTGTATAAATTATCAAACATATTCTTTTGCGTGGTGTAATTAAAGCCACCGGGATAAGAATCATAGCCAATCATATCCGCCTTCGCATTGCCGGGGTACCAGTCTGCTTCAGGGCTCGACCATTGCCATATTAAATTATGTAAACCATGATAATTGGTAAGCCGGTCGTACATAATGTCCCATAAAGTTTTGCAGGCAGCACTGCCCTTTGCACCCCACCAAAACCATGCTCCGCCGGCTTCGTGCAATGGCCGCCAAAGAACGGGCACATTCGCATCCCTTAACTTTTTTAAGGGCACTGCAATGGCATCAATGTCCCTGATCACCTCTGAGTTTTCGGTTGTTCCATTGATCGCAGCTTTAGAAACATCAAACGTTGTATTCACTGTATAAAAAGTATTGGTACCCACCGTGCCCCCGGAAGGGGAGTGCCAATGCCAGTGAAAATTGACAATGCCTGTTTTGGCTGTACCATTATACCAGGCAATTGCTTTTTCCGCATCCTGGTTATCAACAGCCCCAAAAGCAAAGCCCCCGTTTGCCCAGTTGTAGGCATACATGGGGGAATAACTGCTCATGTCCCAGGCACGCAGCAACGGTGATTTTCCGGCAATCGTTTTTAACTGGTCATAGTAACTGTCTGTTTGCCCGGAAATGATCCGTTTGCCAAATTGGGATAAAAGAAAACTGTATAAATTTTTAGTGGCAGAAGTTGCCAGTGGATCAATTAACGAGGTAGTGACATTAAAGACATTTGGGGGCACGGTGTACAAACTAAATTTATCCACATCCATATAACCCCAGTTGCTTTTTATTGCGATGGTATTGCTACCGGCATTCAAAAAAACAGTACCAGCATCCAATTCAACAAAATCGCTGCTTAAGGGAAAACTTGTATTGGCTACAAAAATATCATTGGTATAGAGATCCTGCACTTTTGCTCCATAAATACTCCGGTAACGAATACTCAGTTTATAATTTGCACCTGAAGGAACCGTTACTGTAACAGTTACTTTGTCATTGGAATTATCAAACCCCGTTACATAAGAACCACTGGAATTGCCTGTGGCCGGGGCGATGGACACCCCTGTTAAAACGCCTGTTTCGGCTTCCACGCTGGTAACCAAAGTCTGTGCTGTTGGGGAGGCTGTAAACAGAAGGCAAATCGCAAGGGGGAGTAAAATTTTTTTCATATCAATCATTGAAATTTAAAGATATAAGTTAATGGATGCCCAATAAAAAAAATATGGCAAATAGTCTTTTTATGAAAGAAAATAGAAAAAATAGTATTATAATTTTGGAGACCGTATCCTTTTCCCTGGTTTGTTCCTTTCGTTACTTATATTTATTGCGGATAAAAAAATACCATTCTGGTTGTAAAAAAGGTAGTCGCTTAACACCGTCATATAGCTAGGTTGCCTGCAGTCTTTTAGATAGGTAGATTCTGTTGTGAGTGATTGATAAATCCGGGTAGATTCCATTTCAAATACCACGGTTTTATAAATCATTCCTGTATTGAATGCCCATTGCTTTTTATAAATTAGCTTTGATCTAAATCAGAGGATCATTTATAATATCAGCAACCTGACTTTATGCAAACCATCAACGACGTTCACCAGCAATTTGCAACTTTCTTCCAAAGTGAAACGTTGAAGCCTTATGCTTACCTCGTTTCTAAAAGACTGGCGGAGGGACATATCTGTATTCATTTGGATGAACTCAATCCATTGCCGGATGAATCCCTTTACCTCGATCAGTTTGATATGAATGTCCTTGCAAACCAATTGACGAACGAACCCATGGTGTCTGCACCGGCAGGCGAAAAGCAGCCCTTTGTTTTACACAACCGGCGTTTATACCTCCAGCGTTATTTCGCGTATGAATCATCCATTGTGGATGCGGTGTATACAATGATTTACCTGGAAAAGGAAGCAAGGGCCGAACGCCTGCAACAGTTGTCAGCTCATAAAAATTTCATACAATCATTAAGCGCAACCGGTTCAATAGAGAACCTGCCCGATGAAGAAAAAATTGACTGGCAGCAAACAGCCGCCATATTGGGGGTGCTCAATAATTTTACGATCATTACCGGTGGACCCGGTACAGGTAAAACGACAACCGTTGCTAAAATACTGGCGATCCTGTACACCATTCAACCCAATTTAAAAGTGGCACTGGCTGCACCAACCGGCAAGGCTGCAGTAAGGATGGCGGAGTCCTTAAAGGCATCCCGCATTAATGTGAGTGAGTTCATTAAGGAACAATTTAAGGCGCTTGTGCCAACTACCATTCACCGGTTATTAAAATATATACCGGGTTCACCTTATTTCAGGCACGATAAAACCAACCCGCTTATTTACAACCTGGTAATTGTAGATGAAGCCTCCATGATTGACGTGGCCTTGTTTTCAAAATTACTGGCAGCTATTGGCCCGGGTACCCGTATTATATTATTGGGTGATAAAGACCAGTTGGCTTCGGTGGAAGCCGGTAGTTTGTTAGGGGATCTATGCCAGGTACAGCAACAAATGAATCTGATTTCAGCAGAAAATAGTGCATTGATCAATACATTTATCCCGGATACGGCAAGACAAATTACGAACGAGTATGTTGCTGATGCGGACAACGCCCTGTTTCAACATATCATTGAATTAAAACGCAGCCATCGTTTTACCGGTGATGGCGGTATTGGTAAATTCAGCAGGGCCATCATCCATAGCCGGCTGGATGCGATCGCGTTATTTGTTGACAAAAACAATGATCCCAATGTAAGGGTTGATACCAGTTATTCAGATGATTTATTTAACAGCTTCATCAGTGATTATGCAAATTATATCGTTGAAAAAGATATTGCGGCAGCCATCGGAAAGCTAAACCAGCTCAGGGTATTGTGTGCCGTCAGGGAAGGTCTCCAGGGTTTAAATGCCGTCAACAAAAAAATAGAAACCTACCTGGTAAGAAAAGGGTTGATAAAAAACAATACGGAGTTTTATGAGAACCGGCCCATCATCGTAACCCGGAATTATCCCGAGCTGAAATTATTCAACGGCGATGTAGGAATCATCCGGCCGGATAGCGAGGGCAACCTGAAAGCATGGTTTGAAGACAGCGACAAAAATTTAAAGGCCGTGCTGCCCGGATACATCACATCAGCCGAAACAGTTTTTGCCATGACCATTCATAAAAGCCAGGGTTCGGAATATGCGAAAGTATTGGTGATGCTGCCGTCTAATGCAGACCAGCCTTTACTCACCCGTGAGTTATTGTACACCGCCATTACAAGGGCGAAGGAAGGAGTATTGCTACAGGCATCCAAAGAATCCATCCTGTATACTGCGAAAAAAAGTGTGCAAAGGGCATCAGGGATAATGGAAAGGTTTGGGGGCTAAGGGTAGGCGATGGTTGATGGTTGATTGTTGAAGGTTGGGTTCCTTGCGCTTCCAGGCTCTTTGTACTAATTGTAAGTCAGTATTAAACCGTACGCAATGAGTTGTTTAATTAATTCTTCGACTAAGTCTGAAGCCTTTCTTTGTAAAAAAATAATGAAGCAGCAACAAATGAACAACAAAGCGTTTTCAACAATTAACAGGATCCAGTCAATCATACCTGAACCACCGCTGATGATCAACCATCAACCATCAACGATCAACCATCAACCATCAACCATCAACGATCAACGTCCGACCATCAACTTTCAACCACAAACCATCAACCTTGAACCATCTGTCATGAGTTTACAATTAAATGTATCCAATTCACTAAAGGATTTATCGGGCCAACTGGCAACTGGCCTAAGGGAACATGCTGGTAATGTTTTTCAAAAACAATGGCTGGTTACCCAAACGGATGGAATGAATAACTGGCTCACCATACAGTTGGCGGGGCAACTGGGCATCAATGCCAATTGCAGGTTTTTAAAACCAAATGATATGGTTAACCAGCTCTACTATTGGCTGGGAGGCGAAACCAATAAAGTGCTGGGAGCCGATCATTTACAATGGCTGATTTATAACCTGCTCAGCGAAGCCGCATTTGTTAAGCAGTTTACAACCATTGCTTCCTATTACAAGGGCGATGATGTAAAGCGAATAGCCCTGGCCGGTAAGGTGGCGGATCTGTTTGACCAATACCAGGTGTACCGGCCTGAGATGGTGGATGACTGGAACGGGGCAACCATTGATCGGGCAACGGGTGCTGACTGGCAACAATGGATCTGGATAAAACTAAAGGAAAAGGCAGGGCTGGATTTAACAGATAAAACAACCGTGATCCGGTTTATCATCAATGAAATGAAGAACCCTGTTCAGCAGGAAAAGCTATTGGCCAGGTTACCACAACTCCATATTTTTGGTGTTTCTATCATCACTCAATTGCACATTCATTTATTCAACGAATTGTCGAAATACATTTCCGTCAGTTTCTATTTGTTGAATCCGGCGCCCCTGGTTTACTGGCTGGACGATAAAACCGAAAAGCAAATAGCCAGGCTGGCGCAGATACAAAATTTGCAGGGTAAAAAAGCGGAGCGGATTGAAGGAACCGGTAACACCCTGCTGATCAGTTGGGGCAAGGTAATACAGGAGACTTTTGGGCTGTTGTTTGAAAATGACGACTTCTTAAACGTTTACAATGACTCCGGTATCGTTGAACCGGAATCAGGTGATGACGATACTTTACTGCAAAAAATTCAGCAGGATATCTTTTATAACAACGATGCCCAAAGCAGGAATGCACTTACATTGAAAGATATACAGGATGGCTCGTTAACTATGAACTCCTGTTATACACCGGTACGGGAGGTAGAGGTTTTGTATAACTACCTTGTGTACCTGGTTGATCAGAAAAAGGAGCGGTTATCGCCAAGAGATATTGTGGTAATGGTGAGTGATATTGACGGGTATGCGCCTTATATAAAGGCGATCTTTAATACTGGCATTTATAAATTCCCTTTTACCATTGCGGATGAAAGTGTTCAATCGGGGGATAGTTTATTTACTGCCATTGAATCGGTTTTGTCCATTGCTGCAGATAGCTTTAAGGCAGAGGAAGTAATGCAGTTGCTCGATTCCGGTTATATCCGGGAGCGGTTCAATATTACAGACACAGCCCTGTTACGGCGGGTGGTTAGTAAGGCCAATATCCGGTTTGGTATGGAAGGCAGTACCGAAGATGATACCGTGTTGGTAAGCTGGAACACCGGTTTACAACGTATTATGTTCGGCATCTGTATGAGCGGATCGGATGAATACCATATTGGCAACGATACCATCTATCCGCTGGATGTGGCGGAAGGTGCTGATGCATTGGAGTTAATCCGTTTTAACCATTTTATAGAAGTGTTGAAAGGATTTGTGAACGACCGGGCGAACAGGAGAAACCTGGCTGCCTGGGGGCAATACATTCAGCAACTGACAGACAACCTCGTGTTTCAGTCGGATGCCAATGAAGCAGATGATGACTACCAGCGGTTACAGCAGTATATAGAGGATTTAAACATACTAACGGAAACATACAACGAGGCGGTGAGTTATGAAGTGTTTAAGCATAGCTTCCTGGATATTATCGCCATGCAAACCCGTTCCGGTTCTTTTGCAGCAGGAGGCATTACTTTTTGTTCGCTGATACCGATGCGCAGTATCCCGTTTAAAGTAGTGGCATTGCTGGGAATGAATTTTGATAAATTTCCCCGAAGGGAAACACCGCTTAGTTTCAACCTGATGGAACAAAAACGCCGCAAAGGGGATCGTAACGTAAAGGACAATGACAAGCATTTATTCCTGGAAACTATTTTATCTGCACAGCAATATTTATACATCAGTTATATCGGGCGAAATGCGAAAGACAACAGCGTTCATCCGCCATCCGCATTGGTAGATGAACTGGTGGATTATGTGGAGTCCGGTGTTGCGGATGCGGCGGTTAAAGTAAGGGAGCAACTGATTATTGCCCAACCCCTGCATGGCTTTAGCCAAAAATATTTTAAAGGATTACCAGGCTTATATTCTTACCTGGGTGACGCAGAATCAACGGGTGAAATGAAAACGGGCAATGCAGTTGCTATGAAAGAAAGCAAGGGGTTTGAATGGGACGAAATTGCAGTAAGTTCACTGCTTTCCTTTTTCAAAAATCCTTTTAAGTGGTACTATAATAAAGTGCTCGGGATATATTATAACGAGGAGGAAGTATTGTTGCCCGATACCGAACTGTTTGAACTGGATGGATTGCAGCAATGGAAATTAAAAAATGACCTGTTGCAACTGGATGAGGCGGAGATAGCGGCCTATCGCCTGAAGGCATTGAAAACAGGTGCTTTGCCATTAAAACATGTTTCAGATATTGTAATAGCCAATACCCGGGAAGAGATAGCGCCGGTAAGGAGAATATTCAACGATTGTGTGGAGGATGCCATTGAACAGGAAATATGGATAGAAATTAATTTGGGAGATTCCATTATTTCCGGCGCCTTTGACTGGGTGTATGACAATAAATTACTGGTGGTTTGCTTTTCAAAAAATCAATTCAAATATTTGCTGGATGCCTATATCAAATATGTGCTGGTTACTGCGCATGGATGGGAACTGGAGTTAAATTATTTATCAGCAGAAAATAATGCCATCTTCATTATTCCAAAAAACACCTATACCAAAGCAAGGGCTTTGGAGGTATTGGCTCAACTGGTTGCGTATTTTAAAAAGGGGCATGCAGCAATATTTCTATTGTATCCTGAATGGAGTGAAAGCCCGTTGAAAATAATGGAATATGATTTTGAGAAATTCAATAAAACTATCGGTGCTTACCTGGAAAGAAATCCTAATGAGTATTTAAAAAAGGAATTTGAAAATGGGATATTTTCAACGATGGCTGCGGTGGATGAATTTATTGAAAATACCCGGGCCATATTTTCGCCGGTTGCTGATTTATTTCCCGGCTTGTTTCCCGTATCCAAAACTTCCAAACCGAAAGACTAACCCATGAGTAATGACAAAACCATACAACCATTTGATGCGGCGACCGTAAATCTTGCAGACAGCAATTTAATAGAAGCCAGTGCAGGAACGGGCAAAACATATTCCATCGCCATATTAACCCTGCGCCTGGTATTGGAAAAGAAAATACCCATTCAGCAAATCCTGATGGTAACTTTTACCAAGGCTGCAGTAGCCGAACTGGAAACAAGGATCAGGCAGTTTATACGGAATGCTTTAAAGGTAAGCCAGGGTGCTGTTATCAATGATCCAACCATCACTTTGATCGTTCAGTTATCAATGAATGATGAATCAGTTGGACGGACTGAAACGGAAAGGCTCTTAAAGGAAGCGGTATTGTTTTTAGATGAAACTGCCATTTTAACCATCCATAGTTTTTGCCAGCGGGTGCTTACAGAATTTGCATTTGAAACAAGGCAGATATTTGGGTCTGAAATACTGACTGATTTAAAAGCAATACTCACCGACCGGGTAAACGCTTTTTGGAGAAAGTATATCACCACATTACATATTGGCCTGTTGAAGCAATTGATGGATGCCGGCCTAAGCAGGAAGCGTTTGACAGATGTGATGATGAATGCCCTGTCAGGTAAAACATTGATTCCGTTAGTCACATTGCCCGGTGACTTTCTATCTGCATCGCACCAGTCATCTGTGAATGCATCGTTGCATGAAATGGATAACCAAATAACTGGTATCAAAAGCGGTATCATTCAATACATTTCTTCCAATATAGATTCCATCCGCCAGGCTACAGAAAAGAATTCATATGCTAAGAAGAATATGGGGCATTTGTTGGATGATCCTGCGGCTTCACTGGAGGCCATTATTGCCAATAAAGAAAAAGCGTATGTTGATAAAGTCTATCACGAAATCCTATTGGATGTTGAAAGGGCATCAGCTATTGAAGAAGAAAAGCTTCGTGCTATCAAAACAGTTATCAGCCAGTTGTACAAATTAGCCATTCAAATTATTTCAGCAGAAACGGACCTCTACAAGCAGCAAAACAACCAGCTTGGTTTTGATGATATGATCACCAAATTGCACAACGCGGTGGTGGTTGATAACAATGCGTTTTTGATAGATTCGCTGCAAAAAAAATACAGGGCCGCATTTATAGATGAGTTCCAGGATACGGATAAAATGCAGTATGAAATATTCAACCGGTTGTTTGGCGATCAATCCATTTTGTTTTATATCGGCGATCCAAAGCAATCCATTTACGCATGGCGCAAGGCGGATATTTTTACTTATTTTAAAGCGGGTGAAGAAGTAAGGAACAGGTATGGAATGAATGTAAATTATCGTTCAGCCAAACAGTTTATTGAGGCGATGAATGGTTTCTTTTTGCCAATACCGGAATTTGATACTTTTTATTTTTTAAACGAAACCCATCAAATAAATTATACCCGGGTTGAAGCACCTGCTGATACCTCCAGGGGCGGGTTGTATAAAAATAAACAGGCAGACATACCCATCACGATATTTGAAAATCCCAACAATGAATCGATCAGTGAAACGGTTACCGCACAGATCATTGAACTGCTTGGAACGGGTGATTATTCAATCGAAGAGAAAGGCAAACCCCGTAAGCTCCGGCCTTCAGACATTGGCATACTGGTACGAAAAAACAAACAGGCTGCGGATATTAAACAGTTATTGTCAAAATACGGTATACCAGCCGTTACCATCGACGACAGCAAATTACTGGAATCTGCCGAAGCACGGAATATCCTCTATTTATTGGCGGCTGTTACGGATATCAATGCCTCTGGTATTAACAAAGCCTTGCTTTCGCCGCTTACCGGATTTAACGCGGCTGATATCCTGGCAATGGATGACGAGCTGGCATTGAGTCGGTTTAAGCATTACCAGCATTTATGGGAACAGGAGGGGGTGTATGTGATGCTTAACAGGTTTGTAGCAGATTACAAGGTAAAGCAGGTGTTGCTGAATGAAACAGCGGAGAACGGTGAACGCATTATCACCAATGTACTTCAATTGATGGAGCTCTTGCATAAAACACAAACACAAAAGCAATTTTCCGCACTGGAACTAACCAACTGGCTCAAACGCGGAATTGAAGGAATGGAAGTGGAAGGCGACGAATTTGAACAACGGGTGGAGAGTGATGAGGAAGCGGTAAAGATTGTTACCATTCACAAAAGCAAGGGGCTTGAATACAATATTGTTTTTGCTCCGTTCCTCGACCTGCATGCCAATACCAATTTTGACTTTGTAACATTCCGTGATGCGGACACCGGTGATTATTTATTTTCGGATGCAGCCTTGCTGGAAGATCACCACAGGCAGTTGACGGAGAAACAACTGGAGCAGGAAAACCGGCGATTGATATATGTGGCAGTAACAAGAGCGGTGTACAAATGTTATATCAATAAAAATACGTTTACCAAATTCA
Organism: Ferruginibacter sp.; assembly: GCA_031424955.1. Taxonomy (GTDB): domain Bacteria; phylum Bacteroidota; class Bacteroidia; order Chitinophagales; family Chitinophagaceae; genus Ferruginibacter. The sequence goes on from JANPIJ010000418.1 coordinate 34,681, forward strand.
GCCAGTCGGCGATCACTCCTTTCATTAACGCAATCAAAGAAAATAAGAATGCTTTAATTGCTTTTGAACCATCGCCAACCCTGCCTGTAAATTTTAAATATGCCACCGCTACGGAACAGTTGAAACCGGCTTACCTGGAGGCAACTGATTTTCAGTTAACAGAAATTAACTGGCGAAAATTAAGTTACACTTATTTGGATGCCGGGCACAATCCAACATTTAAACCCAGCCTCTCGAAAGTGTTGGATGGTTATGATGAATTTATTTTTAAACAGTTAAAGCGTGGAGCTAATACGGGTAATTTAATACATCATATTTTTGAGCGCATCGACTTTGCGGATGCTGCCTTTTGGGGGAAAGCGATTGTGGAGGCGTTGAAAAGGTTTATTCCCAATGCACCCGCTGAATATGCCACCTGGTTGCTGGAGCTGCTGAATCATGTAACTTCAACAAGGATCAGCATTGCAAATTCAACTTTTAGTTTAAATGAAATTCCAAGAGATAAAAGATTGAGTGAACTGGAATTTGATTTTAATGTGTCCCCGTTTAACCCGGATACCATCAACAGGTTGTCAACACCCGATGCGCCATTCCAGGTAAGGTATGCAACCGAACTGGAAGGCATCATGAATGGAAAAATAGACCTGTTCTTTGAGCATGCCGGTAAATATTTTATCCTGGATTGGAAATCAAATTTCCTGGGCGATCAGCCGGCTGACTATTCAAAGGAGAATATCCAACTGGCAATGGCGGAATCCAATTACCATTTGCAGCACCTGGTTTATACATTGGCAGTAAAAAAATATCTTCAGTTAAGGGTGCCGGGTTTTATATACGCCACTCATTTTGGCGGGGTCATTTATTTGTTTGTAAGAGGAGCAAGAAAAGATAGTGATAAAGGTATATTTGCTTACCGGCCGGATGAGGGATTGATTAATGCGTTGGATGTTTTATTGGGGAAGAAGGCAGAAGAACGATTATGAGGATGTAATAATTATTAGTTTTGTAAAAACTAATTCAAAGGTTTTATTTTAAAGATGTAAAATTATTTTTTAGCATGGGAAAACCAGTTATTTCTGCAGAGGTGCGCTTGGAAGCGACGGCAATAGTTGAAGCCTTTAACGCAAAGGTATATAAAGGATCAGCAGATCTGTATTATATACCCAGGTTTCAGGGTAGCTTTCTTTATCTTGACAGAAAGGAATACCGCAATACTTCACCGGTTGCCAGACTGAAATATACCGGCGATATTAATAAATGGGAGTTTGCCATATTCAAATGGAGCAGGGAAACCTATGATCCGGATGAACGGTTTTTCCCTGGTGCTGAATTTTTGAATGGCACTATTGAAGGAGCCATGAAGGCAGGGATAGAAGCATATCCTGTTTAGTGTTTTTATCGCGGGCAGGAGAGGCTTGTCAGTCACATTAAATGCTTTAGAAATGTGATTGTAAACTTTAACCTTCCTGATTTCTTGCGACTTAATGAACAGTAAATTTTTTTAGAAACCAGGTTGTAGAATGTACAGGAAGTGGTTTGAATTTAAAGTGAAGTAATTTACTATCATCAGAAATAATAAAGACGCAATTGTTCTGGATAGCCAAATCAAATAAGTAATTGTCCTCGGGATCTGGACTCAATCGATAAACTGCCCGTTCCACAATAAACAAGGACACTTTTCTTATAAAATTTATGATACTGGTTGCTTGCATTGCATTCATCCACTTGTTTTCTATGAGGGCATCAAATATCTCAGAGAGAAGATAGTTATTTACTACCGGTACCAATTGGTAAACGACCAGCCGGTCAAGAAGAGGGGCAATATTGTTGGTACGTGCAAATCTTATCCAAACATTGGCATCAATAATTACTTTGTACATGTTATCTGCGATAGCGATTTTTCTGTATAGCCTTTATAATATCTGCTTCTGAAATGTTTTTTAAACTGGTGTCATTTGTAATTGCCGTCCATTCACTCTCTAATTCTTTTTGAAAAAAACGAACATAGAGCAACTTCAATTCCGCTTCATTTTTGTTTCGGAGTTTGTCTACCATTTGAGCGAAAACGGAAGGTTGTGGTTCATTAAATTTGATGTTGTTCATATATGTAAGTTACATTTTTTACGGCAAATATTTTAGGACAGGTTTTAAAATATCAACATTAAGTTTTGCTAATTACGTATTCAGCTTATTTAAAAATACCCAAAGTCGGACTGCTGGCAAATCATGCTTGGTGTTCATTGGAAATTTAGGCTTTCTGAAGAAAACCTGAGAATTATGAATAATTTCTGGGGATATGATGAACAGCTGATTTTTTACCATTCTATATCACGAATAAAATCCGGGAAATAGAGAGATCCGCTCGCCATTTTTAAGATAGGAAATTTACATTGGTAAGTTTGGGATAGTGCTCACATACTTCAGATGACATACTGGTCAAGCCTTTTAATAGCAATAGTACTCAATTTGTACCCACCGGCAGTAAGTTTCCTGTTGCGAACTCATCATCTGCTTTCGCAACCATCAGCAGATCAGCAATTAAAAAATTCCTAAGCGCAATCAACCGGTCTGTATTAATTAAATCAACATTGCATTTTAATAACTCATGCCATACGGTTTTGTTTTCAGGCGATGCCCACAACCTAACCTTTCTTCCATTTTTATGTGCCTCTGTTACAAAATATTCCAGGCGTTGCCGTTGGATTTCAGGCAATACTCCTTTGCCTTTCCATTTTACCAGGCGGGAGTATTTGCAACTGGCAATAGGGTAAATATTGCTGGTGGAATCTTTGCCTGTTTGCCTTAGGTCTTCATCTATAAATGCAAAATTGTTGCCCTTTGCCCTGATCAGTTGATAGGGCTTGTTGCCGGTAATTACAATGGTGGCATTCCGCATAATAAGCCGGCCATTCTCATAACCGCTTAAAATTGCTTTATATTTTTCAAGGATCGGCGCCAGGGCAAGGTAGGTTTTGCTGGCATCGGTCTTAATATCAATCATTAAAGTAATAGGGTAATTGTTTAACCCGTTACCAGCAATTTCATTCTCTTTAATGTAATTCAGCAAAGGGATTAAATACAATTCTTCCAGGGTTCTTTTCTTTTTTAAAAAGGTAAAGGCATGTGCCACAATTAACCGGTCGCCTCTCAAAAAAATATCCACTTCTATATGCCGGAAGCCATTTTGCAAGGCATCCAGTAATGGTCGTTTGTGCCAAAAATCGTTGTGTGCATAAGCATTGGGAAGAATGTTTTTTTGTGCGAAAACCGCGGGGGCGATCGCAAGAAGCAGGCATAGCAGCCCGGCAGGTATCAGCTTATGGATCATGTTTGTTACTGGATTTTAAAGGAAGGGTTAATTTTGTCGGCCAAAACTAACACTTCAATATGTCTACAACGTTAATATTACATCAGGCAATTCTTAATAATTAACTACCCGTTTTATAATTCATTTGTTCAGCTAAGGTTTTGATTAACACTCATTCAACTGAATTGCAATAAAATAAACTGGTAAAAAATGCAGGCAACAATCAGATCCATTTTTTAATAGCTAAGGATGGATGGCATTTTTTTATCTGAACGTGAAATCAGTACAAATTATTTTATACGATACTCAATTCTTTAGGCCCTGTAATTAAATAAATATAGGGCCATTTTTTCAACATCCATTGAATATTATATAATCTGTAGCAAGACGACTACAAATACCAGGATTATAGTGCCGCAAATATTGCTCCGGTTATCGGGAAGGACTAGGGTGCCGGGGCAGGAGCCCAATAAAATACATCTGACGTGCTGTTGGTTTTTTACATAACTATTCAGCTGGCATTATGTTCCTTTGGGTAAGGCCGGTCTTTTATATTGAAAGTCTTTAGCCTTGCAGGATCAGGCCGCGGCCTGATCCTGCTGTACAAATTTATCCGACCCACAGTTTAATCATCATTATATCCCTGTAAAATGACGGCTTTTATATACGGAAATGTTTTATAACATGCCGCCTCTGTATAATTTTTTATAAGCGAAGGATGGGCAACATGATACAACGTTCTACAATCCTGCTGAATGGTTAGTTTTTCGGCTTCCGTTATATTACCACATTCCTGCAGGTACCCGGCAAAATGATAAATCGCCTGTAACAGGCTGACCATTTTGGTACAATCAATCCACAACAGTTTTTTTGAAACCGATCCGGCAATTTGGTTGATGGTAGGTTTAGCAAAATCAAATTGATTTTTAATCTTCCCGTTTGCACTATCCAGGTATTTATGAAAGTAACGAAGAATGAGTGATGCATAAAACCGGGCGCTAACCCAGGAGATTCCTGTTTTTTCATGCAGGTAACGGCTGAAATTATCGGCAATGGCCTGGTACCTTTTTTCAATCTGCGATTTCTTTTTTGGAATATCGGTCGGCCAGTTTGTAAATGGCCGTACGATGTTTTCAAATATATTCTTCCAATGATTTAATGTATCGTCTGTTTTATCAAGCGTAACAGGAGACACTACCTGCGATAGTTCATCCATAAATTCATCAACATTGATATCCGCAATTCCCTTTTGCAGGTATTTGGACATGGTTTGGGAAACCAGGGGAATAAGTATTTCATTTCCACTCAAAATTTCGTTCGAGCAGGTCACCTGTTTGAAAGTAGCGGTAACCAGTGAAATCAGTGGCGCTACATTATCGGTGGCCTCCAGCAACTGAACCAGTTCAAATAGCTGTTCCGGAAAGTCAATAGGATATTCTTTAAAGTAGCTGAGATAGTTTTCAATTTCATCCTGCCTGTTATTGGCAATCAGCCAGGCAATAATATCCAGGTCGTAGTAGCCACCGCTTCTACCATATGTACCAGGGAACTCATTTCTTATTTTCAACAAAAATTGAATGTAATCCTCCGCTTTACCAACCTTTTTGTAGTCACTGCCTAATTCAAACAATACTTCATCCTCTAACCCCAGGTTTTCCACCAGGTGGGGATGCATTTGCATAAAATGTTCTATATGCTTCCTGGTATCTTCCGGCCCTTTTATGTCTTCCAGCGTTTCCCACCAGTCTTCCACTAATTGTTGCTCCGCTGCTGATATAACCGGGTAAGGTTTATTCAAAATGCTTTTCCTTGAATCTTCATTTTTTGCTATTTCGTGAAGATCGTTTTCTTTATATTCATCAACTTCCTCATCATCTTCTTCACCATCCTCTATATTATTACCATCATATTCATCATCATCATCTTCATCGTAATCTGTTTCTTCTTCGAGTAGCAAAGTTTTTCGGTCATCCTCTTCGGGTTCCCATTGTTCTATCGCCTGGTTCTTTTGTGGTGCTGTTATTAATTTAGCCGCATCTTTTTCCAGGCAACATTTTTTATATTTTTTACCACTTCCGCAATGGCAGGTTTCGTTTCTTCCGGGGGTACTCATACTATAATGGGTAGTTTCTTTTTAAGAAAATTTTTCGCAACATTAGTAATTAATTATGTTACAAAAAAATTATTTCAATAATGCCTTTGTGACATGTGATAACGTAATCAAAACTATTGCTGAGCGGGTTCATAAATACCTTAAATAATGTTCCGGGTTATCAAGAAATCCCTTTGTAATGCGGTAATGATCGGTTTCTGTATATGGCACCAGTTTCATTTCGGTTTCCTGTATTTCGTACAGGCTGGCGCCCGGTATACCCATCAATATGGGGGAATGGGTTGCAATGATAAACTGGGCATTTTTATCTTTTAAAACCTCCAGTATAAACGACATCAGCGACAATTGCTTCAATGGCGAAAGGGCCGCCTCCGGTTCATCCAGCAGGTAAATACCCTTATCGCCTATTCTTGTTTGCAGAATTTTAAGATACGCTTCGCCATGAGAGAACGCCTGCATATTCTCACCATAGTCTTTTCGCATCTGCCGTAAATTATAATTCATGCTTTCGCTCATCCGGTCAATGATGCTGTCATCCACTACTCCCTTTAATTCGCTTAGGTCACCGGCAATCTTATTTCTTTCCTTTTCTACCGAATTGATAAAGTCACTAAAATCCTCCGCCCTGAAAAAGAAACCTTTATTGGTCTGCCTTTTCCATTCGATAGAAATATATGGCTGTAGTGTGCGGGCAGCCTCAAAGCCAGGATGGTTTTTAATGTACCCTCCAATTAAAGGAAGGTTGAGGGTACAGGCAATGCTTTCCAGCAATGTAGATTTGCCAGTTCCATTGTCGCCTGCAAAAATGGTGACACGGCTATTTAATACCAGGTGTTTTGCAAACTGTACAGCCGGAATATTAAACGGGAAGGGAACCGTTTTTTCTGTATTAACGGAGATGGATTTTATGAATGGCATAACTAATGTTCCAATAATAATAATTTCAGCTAAGATACAATAGCAATAATAACTTTCTTTTCTCCATGGTGTTTTTCTAATACGTTATGGCATGTGTGCTGATAATGGCGTAATGGTAATGTTATTATTTAAAAAGTACGCAACTGCGATTGCTTTCTAAAGTGAGCGTCATGGTTAAATGGTGTTGGTTTGGACTTGATAAGGGATTCCTGCTGATGGTCAATTGTTTTACTCCGGCACATATTCCTGGAAATGGACCAGGTTGCCATCTTTCAATAACTGAATATAATAGGATCCCTTTGGAATGGTAGCCGCTGCAGCCACATCAAATGGATAAACCCCCTTTGACAAATCAAGGCCCGGTGAAAGAATGGCTGCTACGCTTCCATCCTGGTTTGCAAGTCGCAATGCATATTTCCCGGCTGTTTCTACCGCTATTTCTACCTGTTGATTCCTGTTATCGATATCTGTAAAGTGTGCAAAGGGCCAGCGTTTGCCTTTGGCTGTTGTTAAATATACCCGTTCCATTGGTATCGGGTCGTTGAGCGATGCTACTTTGAACTGAATGCCGCCACCACCACATGGCCCAAGATATGCCTTATATTCATTTCCTGCTTTCGCCTCAAACCCCTCCGTCAGTTCAACATAGTCAATCCCCTTCATCAGTATATTGGTACCCTGCCCGCCTGAAATAGTGGCATTGGTGCTGATAGCATTGTATTCATAAAACCGATTCCCGGTAAGCGTTCCTCCAACAGCGAGTAACCCGCTTGCGGCACAAGGATCATAAAAGTTATCGATCCAGTTACCCCTTCCAAATGTGCAGGCTATAATGGTGCCGGCAGTATTGTTCACCATTAATTCGGAAACCGGCGTCTTGGGTAAGCCATTGAGGTAGGGTTGCCAATCCGTTTCACCAGTTGGACGAACGAACACCCCTATATCCGTACCCACATAAACCGTATTATTTACATCCACCGCAATACTATGGCAGGCAACATTTGGCAGGGTGCCGCTGCGGTTGGTCCAGTTGGCGCCACTATCCGAACTTGAGTACACTTTTTTGCCAGCCTCATATCCTCCAAAACTTGCCCAAAGCGTAACACTGCTGGAAGGGCGGGGTTCAATATCCGTAATATTAACACCTGTAGGAAAACCAGGCTTATTGCTGATGGTATTCCAGGTATCCCCCTTGTCATCGCTTCTCCATGTGGTGGTTCCATTACTGGCATACACCCGGTTGCTGTTGCTTGGGCAGGTAGTTAATACCCTGCTCCCTGCGGGGGTTGTTTCAGTCGTCCAACTGGTGCCGCGGTTGGTACTTCGGTAAACACTGCTTCCATCGCCTGCAAAAATATCGTTGTCGTCACTGTAGCTGCGGGCCAGTTGGGGAAAAGTGCCGCCGTTAACAGGTGTAATCGGATCATTGGTTAAGCCGCCATCCGTAGTTCGTATGATACTGGCGTTGGCCACGTATACAATATCAAGGGAATTATTCTGATCAATCAGGCAGTCAAATCCATCTGCGCCATAAATATGGCGGTAGGTGTTACTTGCGCCATATTTCACATTTACTCCATTATCCTGTACCCCATTTGCGAGGATATCATTATTGGGTTCGTACCAATCCGCATGGTATGTAGCCATAATATGCAGATCCAATGAAGGGAATGACCAATCCACCCCATCATTGAGGCTCAGTCCTACACCCCCATCCGTACAGGCAAAAATCTTATTGATATTATTGGGATGGTAGGTGAGGTTGTGGATATCAGCATGTACATATTCTGATGCGGCAGCAATATTGTCTTTCCAAAAAGTTTCGTTTACCATAGTGGTACCACCATCCGTACTTCGCCAGATATTGATTCCCCCGGTTATTATTTCATCTGCATCATTCGGGTCTACTTCTATGCAAAGGTCATAAAAGGTTTGATCCTCAGCGTCATTGCCATTTGTTGGATAGCCGAGAATGTTCGGCGTACTGCAGCGTTGGGTAAAGCTGCTGCCACTATTGGTGCTTCGGTAAATACCCCGGAATACGCCGGCACCAAGGTTGGGGCCACATAAAAGATACACATAATTACTATTGGCTGCACTGACGCCAATGGCCAGTCTTTCCGCATTGGAAGGAAGACCTGTAATGCCGCTGTTACTCCAGGAAGCACCGCCATCTGTACTGATAAATAATGGACTGATATTCGTTCCACCCCCCTGGGTCATGCGGCGTACCGCGTACATGGTGTTTGGTGTACCGGGTTTAAATTCGATATCCGTAAAAATGCCGGTTTGTTCCAGTGTCCAGGAGGTTCCTCCGTTGCTGGTTCGGAAAATCCCATCCGTGGTAACCGCAAACAAAATATTCGCATTGGTGGGATGCTGAATGAGTTTATATCCAAAATAGCTTCCCACGGTGCCGGGAAAAGTACCTGTTTGACTCCAGTTAGCGCCTCCGTCTACCGATTTAAGCACCCCTACGGATTCCTGCCGGAAACCATAGCCGGTAACATAACCGCCATGACTTACATCGCCATCGCCGGTAAGCGCATAAATAGTGCTGGCATTGCTATGGCTGACTACCAGTCCGCTAATGCCGCAGGAAGGAAGGTCATCGGTTAGTATGGTCCAGTTAGTGCCATTGTCTACGCTTTTCCAGATTCCGCCCTGGGGCAGGCCTATGTAGAGGACGGCTTCGTTATTGGGGTCAAAAGCAATACAATTAACCCTTCCATATCCGCTGTTGTAGCCGGTACCATAACGTGTAATAGCCGTTGGCCCATAGTTAGTCCAGGAACCATAGGAGAAATTGGTGGGCTGGCTGGATTTTAAGGCAGCTGCTTTGGAGTTTTGTAACTCATTCATACCATCCCATATTTTTTGGGTGATATCATGGCGTATGTTTCCATTTGAATCGAGACGGGGTGCATGGAAATATTCAAATCGTTTCCAGTGTATATAGGCATTTTCAAATTCTTCTCCCGCTACTTGTTTTTGTTGCTTATTCAATATCGGGGAACGGCCGTAATCGTAATACTGGTCTACTTCCTGCATGATATCCGCCAGGCGTGTTTTTGTTGCCAGCCTCTGCTGTAACGGAGCTGGTATTTTTTGTGCGGTAGCCAAACAGATGCAAAACAAGGCGGGCAAACACAAAATGATTCGGTATAATTTCGTTGTCATGGTTTTTGTTTTTGGATGCTAAAAAACAAGACATATAATGGAGCCGGTTGATGGGCCCTGGTATTATTGGGATTCAAAGAGTAGATTAAATGGTGATTTTGCTTTTATTTAAGCGTAGATCCCGGTTGAGCCCCGCTGATGGAGCTTTCAAAACAGCTGGGATAATTTGGACCGCGTTGTCAAAAAACGGGTTTCATATAATCGTATTTTGGTGAAATAACTTTTGATGCCTGTTTTTCGGGATACGAATAGGTTGCGCTATTCATGCCGCCAAGCGGTGCAGGCGAAGCCGGCAGGCAAGGGCCGATCTTTGCCAGGAATTCATTGTTGACCCTTGCATGAAAACCATTTTTGAGGGTGATGGAATTTCCGGCCCGGTAGGTTACATCGGTGCCGGTGCCCCCTGTTATGATCCTGGTAGAACTAATGGAATCGCTCGCCGTATAATATTGAAACCCCGTGGTAACATCATTGGAAGGGTCGTTGGCGGGGGTAAGATCCAGATTGGGGGCGCAGCTCCCATATAAATTCGTAAACCAGCGCCCGCGGCCATAGGTAGCGCAGGTTAGCAAGCCATTTCCAATTTCCAGGTCGGTAACCCTTGTATTGGGAAGCCCGTTCATAAATGGCGCCCAATAATTCCATGAACCCAATTTTACAAATACCCCGATATCGGTACCAATATATAAATCGTCGTTCGCACTTTCTCCCATAAGTATACAGTTGACCGGAACTAAAGGCAGGTTTAGTGTCAATGGTGTCCAGCTTGATCCGCTGTTGGTACTTTCGTACACCCTGTTGGTGCCATACCCCCCAACGGTATAAAACAGGTGGGCCGAATTATTGGGGTCAACAGCAATACAGGTAGCACCGCTGGCGGGCAGGGTGTATGTAGTAACTGTAGGGGATGCGGCGGTAACATCGTTGATCTTAACGACCTGGGTATTGGTAATGCCATATAGAACGTTGGGAGCACTTTTGGCGAATGCAAGCCATTTAAAAGGATTGCTGTTGGTAGCTTTTATGTCCCAGCCTCCATTGTATATTTGGATTTTGCCATCATCATTATCCAGTTCATCTTCTTGTGCAAGGGCTATAATGGCCGGGTTGGTTTTGTGCATCGCCATCGGCGTAATCCACACATCACCGTTTGTAAAGCCCGGTGGATAAAAATCGGTAAAACTGGTTCCGCCGTTTGTTGAACGGGCCACCCCTCCGCCCTGCCAGGAAACATAAATGATATCAGGATTATTATAATTAACAAGACACTCCATTCCATCACAACAACCTACATGTATACTTCCATTGTGTGTGCCGTTATCCTGCGCACCACCCAGGGCGGCAAATCCATTGGGCCCGTTGTAGTAGCCAATTCTGTAATACTGGGTAATGTACATTCCATCGCTGATATAGCGCCAGCCGGCACCGGCTCCTCCATTGCTGTAATTGTAATTATATACGCCTCCGTCATTCCCCAAAAAAAGATGCCCCTGGTCCCAGGCCATGTAGTGCTGATCGGCATGTACATCCCCCGAAAATGTACCACCACCCGGTACGCCGCCTGCAATATCAATCCACGTATTGCCTCCATCGGAGGATTGTTTTAATCCAACACCACCGGCATACAGGAAGTTTGAGTTGCTCTGACTTGCCTCCAGCGCCATACAGTAATCACTATACACATGAACCAGGTTTGTACCTGTATAGCGATCGCTCCATGTGCTGGAAGTACCACTATACAATTTAATATTACTGGTTGTGCTACTAAAGTTTCCCGTAACAAACCACAGATAAAAAGAACGGTCATTAACAAAGTTGGAGGAAACGCAGATTTCTGCTCTGTTGCTGCTGAATATATAATCAGCCGTACCGGCATTGTTTTTTACGGTGGTCCATGTGTTCCCAAAATCACTGCTTGTATATACACGGGTGCTGGTGCAGGCAATCAGGTTTTGATTACTGGTATTCTGGCCTTTTTCAATATCCCAAAAGCTCCCGGTCTGTTCTGTTGTAAAGGTTTGCCATCCATCCAGCGTACGAACAATTCCCGTGGTGGTGGCTGCCCACATACGAAGTGGATTGTTGTTATCCATAACGAGTTTACGAATGGTGCCAAAAGAAAAGGTAGGGGGTGTATCATCATAAAAAGCTGTCGGTAGCCAGGTGGCACCGCCATCCGTTGTTTTCATGATGCCAATACCGCTTGGACTATTACCCACCCCGGCATTTTTATCGCCACTCACCAGGTACATAATGTTCCTGTTGGTAGGATGGATACAAAGATCGGAGGCGCCAATATTAGGAAGTCCGTCTGTAAGACAGGTCCAGGCCGGCACAAGCCCGGTGGTTTTATTAAACGTGCCTTTCCATACCCCGCCCTTCGGGGCGCCTACATAAATAGTGGCACTGGAAGCATTTCCTGCATCATTGGGATCTAATTTAATAAAGGTAACCCTGCCAATTCCGGTAGCGATACCGGAAGTGCTACGGGCGAAACCGGGGCTGCCATAGGTCCATTCGGCATTTTGGGGAGAAACACTCACGAATGGCTGAAGCTGGTTAGCCGCCACGAAATTTTTGTATGCATTAAAATTATACAAATCACTGTTCACGATATTGCCATTACTATCCAGCCTGTCTTTGTGAAACCAGAGTAAACGGGATAGTTGCTTAAAACCTGTACCGCTCCGGTCAAAAATGCCCTGTGCTTCTTTTTCTGCAAAAAAATTGGTATAGGTATTTTTCCAGTCATTATAATTCAGGCTCTTCAACGCGTTTATTCTTTGTATGAGTTCTTGGCTTTGAAGGGATTGAAAACCGTCCAGGGAAAAAAGCAGTGTTATAGCAAGTAAAATTTTGATTTTCATAAATGCTTAGTTTATGGTATTAGCGATATTTTCGATGCCTGGCTTTTTATATGTTGCAAGGATTAGTGATCTTTTTCAGTAGGCCCTAAAAAGCTATTCGCTAAATAACGAACCGGACAAGGCCGCTACCGAAACCAACATGCCAAAAGTGGCAGGGGATCATATTGTAATAACCATCGTTGAAGAAAAAAATATTGAACGCTTATTATCATATGCAAGGCTTAACGGGGCAGTGCAGTTTTTAGTGCATTCAATTCCGCTTTCAATTGCTTGTTTTCATTATTTAGCCGAAACATATAACGGTACAGTTCTTCTACTTTTTCGAGTAACCTTTTTTGCATATCACCCAACTCAACTCCCTGTTGTGCAGTCACATCAGCAGCAGAAGGAATTCCGGGTAAATGTTTTCTGGCCATTACAGAACGCTCCAGGCTTTCCAGTGAAGGAAGGTGATAATCATCTTCAAAAACATAGTCGGGCCAGGATGAATTGAGTTGTACTTTTAATTCTTCGCAGATCACTTTGCCATCGATACTCAGTTTATAGCCAGCCGCGGGAACAATGCTGCTACTCCCAAAAACAACACTGCCCGTTACATGAAGCGGTGCAGTTGGAACAGAAGTGCCAATCCCTAGTCTTCCGCTACTGTCGATTGCCATTCCAAAAACACTGCTTACCGCCTGGTCGGCAGTGCCGGTGGTACTGGAATAATAATAACTAAGTCTTCCTACACTGGGTGAAAATTGCCAGAAACTGCCATATCCGGTGCCCATAAATTTATATCCGTTCTGGTATCTTATATTGTAACCGATCGAGGGGGAACTGATCGGCACAAAAGTACTTACACCGGGGAGATTATTTCCGGCAGCTGCAATGAACTGGGTATTACCTGCCGGATCATGTACCTGTAGCCTCGCTTCAGTAGGTGTGGTAGTGCCAATGCCCACATTTCCGTCGGCCTGGATAGCGAACAATGAGGTGAATGCAGGTACCGTTGCGTCAGCAAGCCCCGTTGCATTGGAAATATTATAACGTAGTTTACCGGTACTACGTTCGAAGTATAGAATGGAGCCAAAACCATTGGACATATATTTACGTGATGCATTCGTATACAGATTGAAACCAATCAGCGGTTCATTATTATCCAGCGATAGGCCACCGCTACCCAGTGCACCAAATAATCCCTGAGATATGTTGTCAGTAGTAGCTACATGCAACTTTCCGTATTTCGGATCCACCACACCAATTCCTACATTTTGTGCCATTATCAAATTTGCTGTAAAAATGGAGACAAAAACGATCGTTAGTTTTTTCATAACCGTGTTTTTAAATGAATTTAAGCATTAAAGTACCCAAAATCCGGATTTGCTGCAAGCGTTATTTTGTAGCTGGTTAGTTTCGTAAAGTAGTCGTTTGCTTTTTCATTTACCTTTCATGGGAGTATGGTACATTTGGGGTATACCAACAGGTAAGTTTCTAACACTCCATCAAAACGAATTCTTTTGTTTTTTCCAGCCCGTATTTAATGCCTGATTTTCCCCTTTACTTATTTAGTTTTCAGTTTCTGGCAGTTGAATGTAGGAAGCAGGCTAAATTGTTTTATATAAGATACTTCGACATTTAAGCAAAAATGGGTTGGCTTACAATCCTTCATTTTTGCCAACCGCTTCCGGGTTTTATAATTACCACTATTAAACCGTTTCTGCAAAACCAGTGATTTTATTATAGATTTGCAATTTTAGCAGCCCTGATACTCAATTTATTATACATACATGAAAAATACCCAACCGTAATGAGCGCTTCAGCAACAGTGAGTGATATGTTTGATGTATGGAGGGTATGTGTGATTGTTCCTACCTATAACAATGCCACCAAACTCGCAGGAGTGTTGGAGGATGTGGCTGCTTTTACAAAAAATATTATTGTAGTGAATGACGGTTCAACGGATAATACCCTCGGGGTGGTGAAACTGTTTCCGTTTGTTCAGCTATTAACTTATCCAAAAAATGTAGGAAAAGGCTGGGCACTCCGCAAAGGCTTTTCTTTTGCCAGCCGGCTCAACTATCAATACGCCATTACCATTGACTCGGACGGGCAACATTTTGCCAAAGACCTGCCCGCATTTATCGAACAACTTCTGGTGGAACCAAAAGCCATCATCATCGGTGCAAGAAATATGGACCAGGCAAGCGTGCCGGGCAAAAGTAGTTTTGGTCACAAATTCTCCAACTTTTGGTTTAAGGTGGAAACGGGAATCAGCAGTCCCGACACGCAATCGGGCTACCGGTTGTACCCGATATCTTTATTGAACAATATTCACTTTATCACCCGCAAATACGAATTTGAAATTGAAGTGTTGGTGAGGGCCGCATGGAAAGGGATCCCGGTGGTATCCGTTCCGGTTTCGGTGTATTATCCGCCAAAGGAAGAACGGATTTCTCATTTCAGGCCATTTAAAGATTTTACAAGAATCAGCATTCTCAATACTTTCCTGGTATTGATCACATTTTTATATATTAAGCCGAGGGATTTTTTCCGGACAATTTTTGAAAAAAAAAAGTGGAAGCAATTATTGGATGATCATCTTTTTCACTCGCCGCATACAGATCTCAACAAATCACTTTCTATCGGTTTTGGTATATTCATGGGCATTGTCCCCATCTGGGGATTCCAGTTGGTGGTGGGCATTGCATTGGCATTATTATTCAGGTTAAATAAAATACTGGTGATCATCGCCGCCAATATCAGCATTCCACCCATGATCCCATTTATTATATTTTTAAGTTATCAGTCAGGAGCGTTGTGGATGGGAGACCATGCAGGCCATTTGGAATTTAGCCGAAATATCACGCTCGAATCCATTCAAAAAAACCTTCAGCAATATATTTACGGAAGTACCAGTTTGGCTGTTTTGGCTGGTGTGGCGGCGGGTTTATTGACGTTTATCTTATTAAAATTATTTAAAAGAAAATCTGCGCTTACGGGATAACTGCGATCGATCTACATGGCAAAAGTATTCATCCATATTTACCGATATTTTGAAAAGCGCCGGATGGTCTTTTTTATCACGCTGGCAGTAAGCTTTCTGCTGGCTGGCTATTTTGCCATGCAGCTAAGATTTGAAGAAGATATTTCAAAGATTTTGCCCAGGGACAAAAAGATAGATCAGCTCAACCAGGTTTTTGCCAATTCCAAATTTTTGGATAAGCTGGTGGTAACGGTTTCTTTAAAAGATAGCAATGCAAGGGCTGAACCGGATAGCCTGGTAGCTTTTGCTGAAGCGTTTGTAAATGCTGTTCAAAACAAACATGCTGCGTTCGTCACCAAAATAAATGATAAGGTAGATGACAGCCTGGCGCTTGGGCTATTCGGTACCGTTAGTGATCATTTGCCCATTTATTTAAATGAAGCCGACTACGCTGCAATCGACACCATGATTACCCCCGCCAGGGTAAGGGAAACACTGGAACAAAATTTCAGGACGCTGACTTCTCCCGCAGGTTTTGCTCTTAAAAGTATGATCAGTAATGATCCGGTGGGCATCAGCTTTTTAGGGTTGAAAAAATTGCAGCAATTGCAGTACGATGAAAATTTTGAGTTGTACGATAACTATGTTGTAACAAAAGATCAGCGGCATTTAATGTTATTTATTCAACCTGCTTTTTCTCCCAACAATACCGGTAAAAATGCCTTGCTGTTAAAAGGGTTGGATGAAGTAATAGATAGCCTGGGAACCACTGGTTTTAAAAATACCACCGCTACATATTTCGGCGCCACTGCGGTATCTGTCGGCAATGCGTTGCAATTAAGAAGCGACTCGCTGTTAACACAGGGCATCACGGTGCTTTTTATCATTGTATTTTTAGGGTTTTATTTCGGTAAAAAACGGGCGCCTTTTATCATACTGGTACCGGTGGTATTCGGGGCCCTGTTTTCTTTAGCCGCTGTTTATTTTATCAGGGGAAGTATCTCGGTGATTGCGCTGGGAACGGGTTCGGTGATACTGGGTATTGCGGTTAATTATTCATTGCACCTGTTTAATCATTACCGCCATACCAACAGCGTTGAACAGGTGATTGAAGACCTGGCGTTTCCATTAACCATCGGCAGCCTTACCACCGTTGGCGGTTTTTTATGCCTGGAGTTTGTAGAGTCAGAAATGTTGAAAGACCTCGGCCTGTTTGCGGCTTTTAGTTTAATAGGGGCATCCCTTAGTTCGCTTATTTTTCTTCCACATTTTATTGCCTCCAAAAAGGAACAACGGGAGCATGTTGCCACCCGGTTATCATGGATAGACAGGATAGCCAGCTACCGGCCCGAGTATAATAAACTAATTGTATTGGGGATCGTTGTGTTGACAATCGTTTTTGCTTTCACCGCCCGGAGGGTGAGCTTTGAATCAGACCTTGACCGGATGAATTTCATGTCGGAAAAATTACAAAAAGCGGAGTACGATCTGAATAAAATAAACGAGTATGCGTTGAAGTCGGTTTACCTGGTTACGGAAGGGGAAAACCTGGAGGAAGCATTGGTAAATAATGAAAAAATTACCACGCACATTGAGGCGTTGAAAAGCAAGGGGATCGTAAATAAATATTCCGGCGTTTCTTCGCTGATTGTTTCCGATAGTTTGCAGCAACAAAGAATCGGGCGCTGGAAAGCTTACTGGACCAATGAAAAAAAGCAACAACTGTTTAGCACGTTAGAGAAAGAAGGACAGGCGCTGGGCTTTAAATTGTCGGCATTTGATTTTTTTAAAACCCTGTTGAACAAAGATTTTCAACCGGTAGATGCGAATCAAATGACTATCATCCGAAAAAATTTCCTGGATGATTATATTACGGAAAAGCCGGGCAAGTCGGCCGTGGTAACATTGGTGAAATGTGCGGCTGATAAAAAGCCATTGGTTTACCAGGCATTCGAAACTGAGCCTGTAGTCACCGTAGTAGATAAACAATACCTGACCGCTAAATTTGTTGATATCATCAATGCCGATTTTACCAGTATCGCATTAATGTCTTCCGTCCTGGTTTTTTTGGTGCTGTTGCTTACGTACGGACGTATTGAGCTTACCCTGGTTTCTTTCATTCCCATGTTTATTTCATGGATATGGATATTGGGTATTATGGGTATGTTTGGCATACAATTTAACCTCATTAATATTATTGTTTCAGCGCTTATTTTCGGCCTGGGCGATGATTACAGCCTGTTTATAATGGATGGCCTTTTACGGGAGTATAAGACCGGTAGAAAAAATTTATCCTCTTATAAATCTTCTATCTTCCTGTCGGCCATTACCACCATTGCAGGATTGGGCGTATTGATTTTTGCACAGCATCCGGCATTGCGATCCATCGCTTTAATTTCAATCATCGGCATCGTTTCCGTTGTATTGATGTCGCAAATTTTAATTCCATTCCTGTTTGCAATACTCATACAAAACAGGGTAAATAAAAAACGGTTTCCATGGACGCTGACCGGTTTTGTAAGATCTGCCTTTGCCTTCTGTTATTTTGTTTTTGGTGCCATTGTTTTAACGATCCTTGGGCTGGTTTTTGCTAAGCTCAATCCGTTCAATAAAGAAAAAGGGAAACTGGTTTATCATATCATACTATCTAAATTTTGCTGGTCGCTCATGTACATCATGGCGAACGTAAAGAAGGAGATCATCAATCTGCATAAAGAAAATTTTTCGCAACCGGCGGTGATTGTTTGTAACCACCAGTCTTTCCTGGATATTTTATCGATGGTGATGCTGCATCCCAAACTAATTTTGTTTACCAATAACTGGGTATGGAATTCGCCTGTGTTTGGTGCAGTGGTGCGGATGGCAGATTATTTCCCGGTGGAGCAGGGAGTGGAAAACAGCATTGACCTGATTCAGGAAAGAGTGAAACAGGGTTATTCTGTAGTGATATTTCCGGAAGGTACCCGTTCGGCAGACGGCCATATAAAACGGTTCCACAAGGGTGCTTTTTATTTGGCGGAAAAATTAAATATAGATATTCTTCCCATTCTGATTCACGGCACGGGTTATACGATGACCAAGGGTGATTTTTTATTAAAGAACGGAAAGATCACCATCGAAGTATTGCCCAGGATAAAGCCGGGAGATGAACAGTATGGCCTTGGCTACTCTGCAAGGGCCAAAGGCATTGGCCGATATTTCAGGGAGGAATATCAACAAGCCGTTGCCCGTATTGAACAGCCTGCTTATTTCAACGGCAGGCTTATTTACAACTATTTGTACAAGGGCCCTGAACTGGAATGGTATATGAAAATAAAAGTTTCGCTGGAAAAAAATTACCAGTTATTTCACGACCTGTTGCCATCTGAAGGGAAGATACTGGATATCGGTTGCGGATATGGGTTTATGTCGTATATGCTGCATTTTACCGCCATGCAAAGGGAGATAACCGGCATTGATTATGATGAAGAGAAAATAAAAACAGCCGGTCATTGTTTTGATAAAACAGCCAATATTAATTTCCATTATGCGAATGCACTGGATTTTTCTTTTGAAAACTATGATGGCATCATTTTGTCAGACATCCTTCATTATTTACAGCCGGCTGAGCAAATTCAATTGGTTGAAAAATGTATTCATCACCTGCAACCCAATGGAACCATTATTATCAGGGATGGCAATGCGGATTTGCAGAAAAGACATACCGGCACGAGGCTTACTGAATTTTTCTCTACCCGTTTCTTTGGCTTTAATAAAACAACAGGCAAAGGATTATCCTTTTTGCCGGGCAATTTAATCAGCGATATTGCAGTAAAAAATAGTATTGCATACAGCGAAATTGATGAAGCGAAATTTACGTCCAACATTATCTATTTATTAAAAAAATAACCATTCATTTGGAACCAGATCATTATGATATTGTAATTATTGGAAGTGGCATGGGAGGGTTGGTATGTGGCGACATATTAAGCCGGGAAGGGTATCGTGTGTGCATCCTGGAAAAGAACAAACAGATTGGTGGTTGCCTGCAAATTTATGTACGGGATAGGGTGATTTTTGATTCGGGAGTGCATTACCTGGGTGGGTTGGAGAAGGGCCAGAACCTGTACCAGGTTTTTAAGTACCTCGGTATAATGGATCAACTGAAGTTGAAAAGAATGAATGTGGATGTTTTTGACAAGATCATTACGGAACACGATGACAAGGAATATGTGTATGCCCAGGGCTTTGAAAATTTTGTTCAAAAATTGCTGGTGGATTTCCCGGACGAAGAAAAAGCACTCCGGTTGTATTGTGATAAGATAAGGGAGGTTTGCGCCAGGTTTCCGTTGTATAACCTGAGGGCAGGCGGGCGCTTTGGTGAAAAGGTAGATGTGATGGAAATTGATACCAAAACATTTATAGAATCTATCACCGGCGATACAAAGTTACAGGCAGTATTGGCAGGTAATAATATGCTGTATGCAGGCCAGCCCGGTAAAACGCCTTTTTATGTACATGCCATGATATTGAACAGTTATATTGAAAGCGCCTGGAAATGCATCAATGGTGGTTCGCAGATCGGGCATTTGATGGCAAAGAATATTCAAAGCCGGGGCGGGCTCATCAAACGGAATTGTGCCGTAAAAAAAATTGTAGTGGAAGAAGGAAAAGTGAGTTATGTAATGGTGGATGATGACAGGCGGATTTTTGGAAAGTATTTTATATCCAATATCCACCCCGTAAAAACCCTTGAAATGACGGATACGGATATCATAAAAAATGTATTCCGGAACAGGGTAAAGAGCCTGGAAAATTCGATCTCCACCTTTACCCTCAATATCATTTTTAAGGAAGGCGCCTTCAAATATTTCGAACACAATTATTATTATTTTAAAGATGGGCAGGTATGGAATATGGGGGATTATACCGAAGACAACTGGCCGCTGGGATATGTGATCTTTTCATCGGCAGGTAAAAAAAAGGAATATGCCACAGCTATGACCATACTCGCTTACATGCGGTACGACGAAGTAAAGCAATGGGAAAATACCTTCAACACCGTTTCAGCAGAAGATGACCGGGGTGCTGACTATAATGCTTTTAAAAAATACAAAGCCGAAAAATTAATTGATTGTGTAGAAGAAAAATTTCCGGGGTTAAGGGATAGCATTCAAAATTATTACACTGCTACGCCACTTTCTTACCGGGATTATATTGGGAATGGCGATGGATCGATGTATGGAATTGTGAAGGATTACCGGGATCCATTAAAAACCTTTATCTCGGCCCGTACCAAATTGCCCAATCTTTATTTTACAGGGCAAAATCTTAATTTGCATGGTATATTGGGCGCTACCATGAGTGGATTGGTTACCTGTATTGAATTTATGGGGAACGAAAGTGTAATTGAAAAAATAAAAAATGCTTAAAAGAAAAAAGACCTGGAAACGGGTGTTCTATATTTTCGGGGGATTATTGCTACTGGTGACAGCACTCATCATTTATGTGGTAACGGTATCCAATATCAGTTCTCCGTCGTTAAAAGAGGAGAGCAGTTTACACCTGCAGCGCCAGGAACCCACCAGGGGCTTCTACACATTACAAAATAATTGGTTCCGAAAAAGTAAAAGCGGTTTGTACGAACTATATGTTGAAGGAAATCCGTCTGAACGGGGCGTATTTAATGGCAAACTGACCAAAGAACTTGTAGTGCGGCAGGAAGATCATTTTAGCGAACAGATCAGCAAAATGATTCCATCCGATAACTACCGTAGTTTTCTTAAATATTTTATTGGCTGGTTTAACCGCGACCTGGATAAAAATGTAAAGGAAGAATACAAGCAGGAGATCTACGGCATTTCACAATCCGCTTCCGAAAAATATCAATATCTCGGCACCAACTACCAGCGCATTTTAAATTATCATGCGGCCCATGATATTGGCCATGCCTTGCAAAACCTGGCATTGGTTGGCTGTACTTCGTTTGGAACATGGGATGCCAGGTCGCAGGACAGTACGATGATCATCGGGCGAAATTTTGATTTTTATGTAGGCGATAAATTTGCCGAAGATAAAATCGTTGAATTTCAACATCCCACCGAAGGCTACAAATTTATGACCGTCACCTGGGGTGGTTTTATAGGCGCTGTTTCCGGTATGAATGAGCAGGGGCTGGCGGTAACCATCAATGCCGCCAAAACCAAAATGCCATCCGGCTCGGCCACGCCGGTTTCATTGGTTACAAGAGAAATTTTGCAGTATGCAAAAAATATTTCCGAAGCCATCGCCATCGCAAAAAACAGGAAGATGTTTGTTTCGGAATCCTTCCTGGTGGCTTCGGCAGCCGATAATAAAGCGGTGCTGATAGAGAAAACACCGGATCAACTGGATGTATATGATCCGCACAAAGATTATATTGTTTGCACCAATCATTTTCAAAGCAAGGGCCTGGTAAATTCAAAGGAGAATGTGCAGCAATTGAATGAAAGTGCTTCTGAGTACCGCTACGAAAGGTTGATGGAATTATTAAAAGCCACCGGGCAAAATACTGTTCAAAAAACCATCACTATTCTGAGAGATCAAAAGGGTTTAAAAAATGCTGATATTGGTATGGGCAATGAAAAAGCCATCAACCAGTTAATAGCGCATCATTCCATTGTATTTGAACCCAAAAAATTATTGGTGTGGGTGTCCACCTCGCCCTGGCAGTTGGGCGAATATGTAGCGTATGATCTTAAAAAAGTATTTGCGTTACGGGGCATGAAACAGGACAAGGAAATTTCAGAAGCAAGTCTTTCGGTTGCGGCTGATTCCTTTTTGCTAACGCCTGCTTTTCAAAAATTTGAAGCATTCCGGTCATTTAAACAGCGTATAGCGGATGGTGGAATAATAGATACCGATAGTTTATTGGCAAGTAATCCCAATTACTACAATGCCTATATTTTAGCGGGCGATTATTTGTATAAAAAAAAGCAGGTAAAAAAAGCGTTGGATGTGTACCGGATAGGACTTAAAAAGGAAATAGCTACCAAAAAGGAAGAAGATCATATCAGGGACCAGATCAGGCTGTGCACCAATAAACTAATAAAATAAGATGATTGCAGGATTGGGAACGGATATGATAGAAGTAGAACGGGTAGCCACTAAAATTGCGAAGGACTCCGGCTTTCGGGAACTGGTGTTTTCAAAAAATGAAATTGATTATTGTGAGGGAAAGACAAATAAGTATGAACATTATGCCGCCCGTTTTGCCGCAAAGGAAGCCTTCTTTAAAGCGCTGGGAACGGGTTGGTTAAATGGTACGGCCTTTAATGAAGTGGAGGTAATTCACGATGAAAAAGGTAAACCCACCATCGCCTTGTTAGGAGAAACAGCCGCGGTTATATCAGCGATGAATGTTACAAATATTTCCGTTTCACTCACACATTTAAAAACCATTGCATCTGCCGTTGTAATAATAGAAAAGTGATTATGTATTTAACTCAAACAGCCTACCAGTCGAAGGATACCATCAGGCGCATGCAGGAGGAAAAACTGCAGGAATTGCTGGCTTACCTCCATGAACATTCTCCTTTTTACAAAGAGTTGTTTTCAACCAATCGCATCAATATTGCCGGCATCAAAAGCCTGGAAGATCTGTCACAAATACCCACCACTGATAAAGAGAGTTTACAATTGCGCAATGAAGATTTTTATTGTGTACCCCGAAATAAACTCATTGAATATAGTTCCACTTCCGGTACACTGGGCAGCCCGGTTACGGTAGCGTTAACAGAAAATGATCTGACCCGGCTGGCCTATAATGAGTGTACCTCTTTTTTATGCGCCGGTGGTTCTGCCAGTGATGTGTATCAACTCATGCTTACCCTCGACCGCCAGTTTATGGCTGGCATCGCTTATTATACAGGTATCCGCAAACTGGGTGCTGGTATTATCCGGCTTGGTCCCGGTGTGCCGTCGCTGCAATGGGAAACTATTTTGCGGCTCAAACCTACGGCCATTGTAGCGGTGCCGTCCTTTATTGTAAAACTGATAGAGTTTGCAAAGCAACACCAGATTGATATCAATGGCTGCTCTGTAAAAAAAGCGATTTGTATTGGTGAAAATATTCGTCACACCGATTTTTCATTGAATATGCTGGGTAAAAAAATAACCGAAGCATGGGATATTCAATTGTACTCCACCTATGCTTCCACCGAAATGCAAACCGCCTTTACCGAATGCAGTGAAGGCAGGGGAGGCCATCACCAGCCTGAATTATTAATACTGGAATTGTTGGATGAAAATGACCGGCAGGTAGCACCCGGCCAGCCAGGAGAAGTTACTATCACCACACTGGGGGTTGAAGGCATGCCATTACTCCGTTACAAAACCGGTGACATCTGTCATTACTTTGATGATCCCTGTGCCTGCGGCAGAACCACCTTGCGTTTATCCCCGGTAGTGGGAAGAAAGAAACAGATGATCAAGTATAAGGGGACAACACTCTATCCACCGGCTCTATTTGATTTGCTGCACGAAATGGAAGACGTAAAAGATTATGTAGCTGAAGTGTATTTAAATGAGATTGGCCTGGATGAGGTATTGCTTCATTTATTGCCGGTTGTTCATACCGATGAAACCGACCGTAAAATAAGGGCCTACCTGCAGGCCAAACTAAGGGTGAGCCCGCATATCCAATATGTAACTGCGGAAAAACTACAAAAAATGCAGTTTCCCGAATCAGGGAGGAAGGCGGTTCGGTTTATTGACAGGAGGGGGTAGTCAGCCTATTTCAGTGATCAGGTTTTGAACTAAGCTTATAACCTACGAAGAGGAAAAGAGAATAAGAGAAAATCATACAACACTCTTTTTCTCTTAACCTCTTTGTTTCATAAACCGACAAAGAGAATAAGAGAATAAGAGAAAATCATACAACACTCTTCTTCCACGCCGTTAATAATAATATCCAGAATTAAAAACAGGTCATTTAATTCTCAGCGGGGTCTTCACCGATAAGATCTTGAAATTATTATTTCATTGAATGAGTCGCCCAATTTTGAAAGGAATTTACCATTGCGGTCGTATTTGATAAGTATCCATATTTAACTGGGAGCGCCTTATCTCAATTCAATAGGGCTTTTTCACTGGATTCTTTCGCATATCAAAAAGGCAAAGAATCTCAATGATTTCATCCTGGTATCTATAAAATATTTGATTGTGCGGTGTAAACAAAATACTGCGTACATTTTTTCTTTTGGCGGAAATTTTACCAACTGTAGGGTTATTTGAAATAAAGTCAATCCTGTTTTCTAATCTGATCAGAAATGCATCAGCAGTATTGGAAGAGAATTTCTTTAAGAGGTATTTGTATACATGTAACGTATTATTCCAGAAACGTTTGGTGATAATTACTTTCCTTTCCATTCATGCATCTCTTTTTTAAAATCCTCCAAGGTAATGGTTTCTTTATTATTTGCTTCTTCAATAGCATTATCCAGGTCATTCAGTTGTGCAGGACTCAGATTATCCACTATGTCTTTTTTGGATGCGTAGAAACTAACTTCTTCCATTACCTGGTTTAAAACGGATTCATCTTCTATCCCTTCCAGCATCTGGTATATTTGTGATTTTACAGCCTTACTCATTTGAAAGTTTTAGATGTAATGTAAAAAAAAACAATTGTATATTGAAATTTATTATCAATTTACGGGGGCTTCACTAGATACTTTTTGGACCTGTTTCTCTTATCTTAATTCCGTCAACTAATTACCCGCAGCACTTTTCGATAAAACGCTTAATTCTTCATTTCCACAAAAACCGGGCATTGCTGGTACCGGTGGGTGGTATCGGTTAGTTGTTTGAATGCCCTTGTTTTCCAGTTCATCAGCATGATATGATATTGTGTTTCGTCTTTGTTGGCCATGTCGAAAGCAAGCCATTTGCCGTCGGGGCTCCAATCGTGCCAGCCTTCTGAAAAGTCATTGCTGGTCAATTTCCATTGTTTTTCCCCATCAGGGGTAACCGCAAAAATATTATGCCTGCCTTCCTGCATGGAAATATAGCTGATAAATTTTCCGGAAGGATGCCAACGGGTTGCCCCGGCTTTATAACCGTTCGCATTTCTTGAAATGTTATTTTGCGGATAATGCGTAAGCTGTTGCATACCGGTTCCGTCAACATTCATTGTAAACAATTCTTCGTTTTTAGTTCTATCTCTTTTGTTTTTACGGTACACAAAAGCAACTTTTTTCCCATCGGGCGAAAATGAAGGGTCGCTATACATTGCGGCCGTATCGGTTGTAATTTGGCGGTAGGTTCCGGTTTCCGTATTTATAATATATAGTTGATAGCGGATTTCTTTTCCTTTTCTACCGGATACAATCAGTTCTTTTCCATTATTCCTGGTATCCATCCAGCTATCTTCCAGTTGAAGGCCGGTTAGTTTTTTGACATTTTTTCCATTAGCGTTCATTTCATACAAAAAATAACAACGGTAACAGGTATCCCGGTCGCTTACAAAAAGCAGGCGGTCTTTAAAAGCCTGGTAGGTCCAGGCAACATCCGGATGGTTGGTAATATTTACCTGGTTGCTTCCATCCATGTTCATAGAAAATATTTCGTAATTGCTTTTTCCGGTACTGTCCTTTACTGCAATATTGTAAGCGATTCGGTATTGTTTGGCTTTTTGTGCTGTACAAACCTGCGAAATTAGCAGCAGCAATAAAAACAGATTCCTCATGGCTGTAAGTTTTATGAATACAAGTATACGACAGTTGAGGGTAATTAGAAAGAAGCTGGTGGAAAGTGGGGTTAGTCATCGGGTGTATTGAAAATTCATCTTGCTCCGGAGGCGCAACAAAAGTGGCATACACTTTATTAAAGGGATGTTTATAGGGGTATAAAACATTCGTTTATTTTGCAGCCCGTTTGACCTCACCCCCAACCCCTCTCCGAGGGAGCTACCCATTACCCAAATTTTGGGGCGAAAAAAAAAGGGTTGATCTTTGATAAACACTGTAAGATAATGCACCAGATCACGACAAAGGACTTTCCGGAGTTAAATTTTGGAGATAAGCGACGCAATGAGCGCTTTGTAACGATTATAAATAATATCAGTAGGCAACCGGGTAGCAGTATACCTAAATTTA
>JANPIJ010000419.1:0-3332 GCA_031424955.1 Ferruginibacter sp.
AGCAAATCGGATTTTTTCTACTTTACACTTTTGCTATTACATGGTTGTGCTGGTTAATTATCATCCTTGGGAATCAATATTTTAATACACTTTGGTATGGTACACCTTTAAGTTGGATACCCTATACTATTGGCAGTTTAGGTCCTGCCATTAGTGCCTATCTGATTTACCGACAGTTTAAAGAAGATTTTGGAGGAAAATCCTTTGTACAATACATTTTTGGAAAGAAACTCACTGCTAAGGTTTGGTTGATATTCGGCTTGTTTTTAGGGTGGCGTTTGTTCATGATTTGGATTTCTTTCGGCATTAATAAGCCTATTTCCATATTATCGATGCTTATTAATTTACCATTTATAATTGTTTTGGGCGGCGTAGAAGAATTAGGTT
Source organism: Ferruginibacter sp. (assembly GCA_031424955.1). Lineage (GTDB taxonomy): Bacteria > Bacteroidota > Bacteroidia > Chitinophagales > Chitinophagaceae > Ferruginibacter. Next base: position 388 of record JANPIJ010000419.1, read on the forward strand.
GGCGGGGCATCTTACAACCAAAATTAGAAAAAGTAATAACGTATTTGCCCTCGGTGTTGGTTGTCGGTATTATATGGAGTATATGGCATTTGCCATTATGGTTTATAAAAGGGGCAGTCCAAAGTTCATTTCCATTTGGATTGTATTTAGTGTCGGGTATTGTTCTAACGTCAAGCTTTACAACGTTTTATAAATATACTAACAATTTATTTCTCTGTGTCGTAAGTCATGCATGGTTTAATGACTGTATTGGATTGGCTTTATATATCGGTAATAATGGAGCCATGCAGCTAAATTTGAATTGGAAAGTAATGGTCGTTTTCGCATTTGAATTTATAGTAGCCATTAGTTTAGGAATTGTTCATGTCAGGAAAGTGAAAAAGTATATATTAAATTAGCAGTTGATGGGTTGTTGGTTGTTATTAAATTGTATTTCTAAACTCAATTTTCTATCAAATTTGAAAATTTAAAATAGCGCGATTTTATAGGTAATAGATTGTATGTAAAAAATTGATTTTTAAATGCTTGCACATTTTATCACCCCAAAATCGCACTACCTAATTTTTTACAGTTATGAACACTAAAGCAGACTTGTTGCGTGAACTACAATCATTGTACGCTAAAATGGTCGCTATCGAAGCCAATCAAGCATCTATGATAAGCAATGTGATACCACAACACCAAAAAAGTGTTATTAATCTACTTGATTATTTAGTGTTTCGTTCCGAAAACATCCATAAATTACAAGAAAGCCTCCACGCTTATGGTTTATCTTCATTGGCAAGTAGTGAAAGTCATATTAAAGCGCAAATAAGCAATGTCATGAAATTACTTGGGAGTAAGCAATCCATTTCTAATATTTTAAATTTTTATGACGGGCAGAATCAATTGCAACAAAATGCAGCGTATTTATTTGGCGAGCAGCCTGCTAATAATATTCCGTTCATTATGATGACGATTGACAGCGAATTTGCTGATGATGCTAAATATATTGCTGCATTATTGGAGAATGGTGTCCACATCGCACGCATCAATTGCGCTCACGACGATGAATCTATGTGGATCACGATGATCAAAAACATCAAAAAAGCCTCGGTAAAAATGGGATTGCCTTGTAAAATTTATATGGATTTGGCAGGACCAAAAATAAGGACACAGATTATCGGCAAAGGTCATGAAAGTGGCAAATTAAAAGTCGCACTTGATGAGGAAATATGGTTACTCGAACCCAATTACACGCCGCCGAAACACACCAAGGCAATCAATTGTACTTTACCCAATATTGTAAAATGCCTTCAAAAAGGGCACCGGGTTTTATTTGATGATGGACTGTTTGAGGCGGTTGTCGAAGAAGTTGCAGAGAATTCAGCGCGGCTCAAAATAACTCGCATATCAAGTAAAAAGCCTTTTATTAAAGCAGAAAAAGGCATCAATTTCCCCGATACATCTTTCCACGTCAATCCATTGACCCAATACGATTTGGAATGTTTGCCATTTGTTGTGGAACATGCCGATATGCTCGGTTTTTCGTTTGTCAACAAAGCCGCAGATATTGCCAAATTGCACGCTCAATTAGCATTGTTAAATAAGCCCGATTTCCCGGTTATCGCTAAAATAGAAACCAATAAAGCGGTCAATAATTTGCCTTCGTTGCTATTGGAAGGTTTGCGAAAAAAATCATTTGGTGTTATGATAGCCCGCGGTGATTTAGCGGTCGAGATTGGTTTTGAACGTTTGAGCGAAATTCAAGATGAAATTTTATGGATTTGCGAAGCCGCACATACACCCGTTATTTGGGCAACCCAAGTCCTTGAAAGCCTCAATAAACAAGGTTTGGCAACACGCGGCGAAGTGACCGATGCCGCACACGCAGCTTTGGCAGAATGCGTTATGCTCAATAAAGGCAGTCACACTATCAAAGTCTTGAAAAGTCTTTTGGATATATTGAGCCGAAGTCGTCAGCATAATTACAAACAACGACATATATTTAGAGAATTGGGTATTGCTAAAAAGTTTTTGGAGGATATTTAACCCCCTCAGTATTTTAATGAAAATGCTCTATCAAGAACAAAAATCTATATCAATCTCATACTTAAGCGGTCAATTTAATGGTGTTAGCAGGAGAGATTGAATCAATAGGTAAGGACATAAAGCGATTTAAAATCGGTGACCAAGTTTATGGGCTTACGGGATTTGGATTGGGTGCTTACGCCGAGTACAAATGTATGATAGAAACGGATTCAACTTATGGTACGAATAACAACTTAAAAACTGAATATAATTACACATAAAAAATAAAATTATGATGCTTTTTGTTACGATCATTTTAATTACAGGGAGCTTATTCCTAATTCCCGGTTTTACTTCTTCTATTAAAGATAAACAAGGATATCCTATTTCTGGGAGTATTGCCTCCCTCGAAAAAGTCAGTTTAGGAGGACAGAAACAATGGATTCTTATTCGTGGAGTTGATACCACAAAGCCTATTATTCTCTTTCTTCATGGGGGTCCTGGCACTTCAAATATGTGTCTTTTAAGAAAATATACGGCTGAATTAGAGCAACATTTTGTAGTCGTAACTTGGGACCAACGAGGGGCGGGCAAATCTTACAAAGCTATTCATCCTCCTGCTTCCATGACCATTAATCAGTTTGTCTTGGATACGGGCGAATTGACCACGATGCTCTGTCATCGCTTTAATCAAAAGAAAATATTGCTGGTTGGTCATTCTTGGGGAAGTGTAATAGGAGTATTTAGTGTCCAAAAATATCCAGATTTATACCATGCTTATATAGGAATTGGTCAGATTGCAAATATGCAGGAAAATGAACTAATTTCTTATGATTGGACATTGGTACAAGCCACAAAAGCAAAAGATGAACGAGCGGTTAAGACCCTTACCGAAATAGGAAAACCACCTTATATGGGTAATTGGCAGAAAAAAA
>JANPIJ010000420.1:0-6520 GCA_031424955.1 Ferruginibacter sp.
TGTAGTGGATTGTGAAACGGGTAATATCATTACAAAAATCCAGGTAGTAAAAAGGGCACATAATACCATCTACGCACCATCCGGAAAACGGGTGTATATGGCCGACATTGCCTCCCCGTTATTATTTGTAGCCAATCCGGCAACACATACCATTGTTGAAAAGATTGGTCCATTTGGAAATTTCATTCGCCCTTTTACCATCAATGCTTCCGAATCGCTGGTGTTCGTTACCGTTGACAGCCTGCTGGGTTTTGAAGTGGGCGACCTGAAAACAGGAAAACTCTTGACTCGTATTGCAGTGGAGGGATGGAACCCTGGGCCTGTAAGAAGACATGGAAACCCCAGCCACGGCATTGGCCTTACGCCAGATGAAAAAGAACTATGGCTGGCAGATGGACATAATATGCGCCTGCATATATTCAGCGCCAGGCCGCCTTACCAGCAGTTGAGCACTATCCCGCTACAGGATATGCCGGGATGGATCACCTTTACGGTGGATGGAAGATATGCTTACCCGTCGAGCGGTGAAGTGATTGATGTAAAAACCCGCAACATACTGTTAACACTGAAAGACGAATTCAATAACAGCGTAGCCAGTGAAAAGATGGTGGAGATACAATTGATTGGAAATAAAGCCGTATTGGCCGGTGACCAGTTTGGTATTGGACGTGCAAAATAAAATTGTTCAAGGCTGTCCAGATCTTTTATCTGGATCGCACTTCTAACAATCATATTTTTTTGTTGTCCGGGCTGAAGTAGTTCAATGAAGCTTCAGTGGCAGCCTGGCCGGATCTTTTATCGGGATCGCACTCTTGTACATAGGATTTTCAAATGAGCAATGAGCGAAGGCTTCACGTTAATTCATTGTCTATTAAGTTTCGGAGATTAGTAATGATTTGGCATCGGACGGGAGTCCGGCGCTTGGTGGATAATTATCCTATCGCCATTTTTGCTGAATCTTTCCAAAGATAAGCCGGCATTGGCTCATTTAATTCCCATTTAATATTCATAGGTTTTGTGCCAGTATGTGCCAGATATTTTGCATCACCCAAAAATACATAAGACATTGTATTTTTAAACTCATCGTTATTTTGCTCCCTTACAAATAATAAAATGATCTTCTCATTTTCTTCCTGTTGGATATAGGATAACCCTTTTCCAGTATCAGGTCTTGCTGCATTTTGAGATTGCCAATGAAACATTTTATCGCTAATAGCAAAATCATCATAAAGAGTAGAAGGGGAGTAATCCGATTCTGATTTATTCAGCGTAATAAAAAGCAGTTCAGTATTCTTTTCTTTATTTAATGCAACTCCTTCTATAAAATTTGGCTTACTTTCAAAAGTATAAAAATCAAATGCTGTTAATATTTGATCTCGTGTATATCTGCTATGCAGCCTCAAAGGTTGAGAATAACCTAAGCTGATTGTTTTTTCTACAAAATCAATTTTGTCAATCAATATCTCAAGAACTTCTTTGATTTCTGAAACTAATATTTTGTTCCTACCAATAGCATTTATGCTGTCATTCAAATTTTTAAAACTTGCTTCCTTTTGCCAAATGTCATAATGAAGCATCAAGCACATGGTTTGTTCATTCTTATTTAATTCGGTGATATTGATATTGAAATTCTTTTTAGCAATTTTTAAAATGAATTGAAAGTAAGATGCTGAATTGCATGAAAGCCATTTTAAATTTATTGCTCTTGTAATTTCAATTTCATTTTGTTTTGGAAAATCTTCTTTTACACCAGCTTCAACACATAGCCTACTCCAATTTCCTTTTTTATAAATCAATGGTAATTGGATATGGTGAAAATTGATGAAATTTTTCAGGGTGAGTGGAAGTATTGTATTGAATTGATAATTTCTAATTTTATTTAGAAGTTGATTTCTATTAAATCCAATTGCATTCTTAATATTCTCAATAATAAATTCTTTTGCTTTCTTTTCAAGTGTGATTGAACATCCCAGCGGTAAATGTGGGAAATCGTTTTCAATTTCTTTTTGTATTGATGTATTAGTCTTGCCAACCAACGCTCTAAACTTACTTTCAAAATCATATTCAGGCCTGGAGTTGCCAACGAAATCCAATACCGTCAAAAAATCTTTATTATCTGCCAGTCTTAAACCTCTGCCTAATTGTTGTAAAAATATGGTTAAGCTTTCCGTAGGCCTAAGAAATAGAACAGTATCTATTTCGCGGATGTCAACACCTTCATTGAATATATCACGAACGAATAAATAATTGATCTCTTTATTTTTGAGCTTTATTCTTTTCTCAGTACGTTCATTGGAATTATCGCTTACCAAATAGTCTGATTTTAATCCCGCAAGCATAAATTTTTGAGCCATGTATTGTGCATGCTCTTGGGATACGCAAAAGCACAATGCCCTAACATCATGAATATTAGTTAGGTACTTTTCAAGGCTATCTTTTATGTCTCTTACCCGGTCATCACTACTCGTAAACACTTTTGTTAATTCGCTTGGTACATAACGTCCGCCACTCCATTGCACTGAGGATAAATCAATATTGTCTGTGATTCCAAAATATTGAAAAGGGCAAAGTAGCTTTCTGTTTAAGGCTTCAGGTAATCTTATTTCGGCTGCGATAACATTACAAAAATCTTCAAGGATATTTTTATTATCCATCCTTTCTGGCGTTGCAGTTAAGCCTAATAGAATTAAAGGGTTGAATTTTTCTAAGATAGGGCGATAACTTTCTGCAGCAATGTGATGGACTTCATCTATGATGATATAATCATAATAATCTTTAGAAAGTTGCAGATTATCTAATTGGTTACTCAGTGTTTGAACAGAAGCGAAAACATAATCATGTCGATCTGGTATTATTCCATCAACCCAAAGTTCTCCAAAATTGTTATCCTTTAATATTCCTCTAAAGGTAGCTTGGGCCTGTTGTAGTATTTCTTTGCGGTGAGCTACAAAAAGCAATCTTGATCTATTGTTTTTTAACTTGAAGTTTTTGTAATCAAATCCGGAAATAACAGTTTTGCCTGTTCCTGTTGCAGCAACTATTAAATTTTTAAATCGTCTATGAACTGTTCTTTCAGCTTCCAGTTTTTCCAAGATTTCTTTTTGATAATGGTGGGGTGCAATATCAAAATAATGAGATACATCTACCCCTTCGTATATTCTTTGACTTTTTAAAGCCTTACGTAATTTCTCTACGTCTTTATCTTTATCAAAAAACTCAAATTCATTATCCTGCCAATAAGTATCAAATGTCTTTTGGAATTTATCCAGAATATGACTTATCTCCTGAGAAGTGATTTTCATATTCCACTCCAATCCATTTGTAAGTGCAGAATGAGAAATATTGGAAGACCCAATATAGCCAGTATGAAAGCCAGTGTTTCTTAAAAACAAATATGCTTTAGCATGTAACCTTTCGTTATCTGTATTATAAGATACTTTTACCTGGGTATTCTTTAAGTTTGACAAAAATTCGACTGCTTTAGAATCAGTAGCTCCCATATAAGAAGTCGTAATGATTTTCAGTTCCTTGCCTGCTTCGGTAAACTCAGCTAATTCCTTTTGGAAAATCCTGATACCAGTCCATTTGATAAATGAAACAAGAAAGCAAATTTTATCTGCGGAGAGAATTTCTTTTTTTAATTCGCTTTCTAAGGAAATACCCAAATTGCTGCCAGTGAAAAGTTCACTTTGTGAAAGTCTTGTATATGGGGTAATTTCTTTTACGTGCTTATCAAAATCTGAAAAGGGCGAATCCAATCTTGCGAATATGGCCGATAATATTCGACCTTCTGTAATCAATAGATTGCCATCGAAATCTTTATCCTTTATTTCATCTCTGATTAAGTAAATGATTTTGTTGCAAAGCTCAATTTGCTTTTCTAAACCATTCTCTTTTGGTAAACTACTTAATGCATATTGAATGACCGAACTTAAATAGCGGCCTAAGTATTTCGCAGCTTCTTCTTTATCTAAAGGCGTTTGTTTGATGAAAAACTTTTGCTCATCTAATGCTTCTAGTTTTGAAGATATAAGTTTGTTGATCAGTTGTTCATAGAGTCCTAATTCAATCATGCTTCAATGTATGAAAACTTATGTAGTAAAAAGTTTTTAAATTAATTGTTACCGATTATTTAATTGATTTGTTCTTAAAGCATCCATCCATTAACCGCATTTTCAACTATCTCAATAAATTTTTCAATATCATATTCCATCGTCGGATTGTCTTTAGTTAATAAGACCGAATCAAACTCGTGCACAAAGTGATCAATTTCCGGGTCCCAATCATCGAAGTGTAAATCGGGTAATTTCCAATCAGTTGTATAAAATAATTTGTCTTCAAATAAATGCTCGTTGATGAATACATTGATCTCCTCTATTGTTCTGTTTTTGGGATTGGCGAATATTACTTCATTATATTTTTTATAGTTGGCGTAGTCCCTGTAACGATAACAAAATTTGATATTATTCTTTAAAGCGGTCATTATGAATTTTTAATAATTCTTTCGAGGGTAAAAATTTATCTGGCAGTCGAATTGTCTTTCCTTCCAATTGCGAAAAATTGAAAACGATACTTTCTGAAGGATTTTTTAATAAAAGCTTTTGGGATATCCTGATCGTATAATCTTCTGCTGAAACAGTAATCAAATATTTGTCGAAAGCTCTATCATGCAATGCATTTAGGCAAAGTCCATTCATTGGGTTTAGCCTGTTCTTTTCATCAGTACTCCACGGCGCTATGTGACTTGCAATAAGCAGATCTGGATTATTGATGCCTGTTATGCAGCAACTGCCATCATATGTAGCTAGAACAATTGTTCTGAAAATAGATTGGTTTACTCTAACTTTTACCAGACGTTCCTTTTCTTTTCCTTCTGTTGGCAAATTGTCAAGATCGATTTTATTCAATTTCTCAATCGTGGTGTGTTTTGTATTTGCCAATAGCTTTTCACTTTCTAATAAAGCAGCATCCCAATTATCATAAAACTCATCCCAGATTTGTTTGTCCAGTTTGCTGGAATTGGATGCTCCTTTTATGCCTCGTTCTTTTAGTGTTGGATCAAAGCTTGCAAAATTGCCCAGTTTCAAAGCAATTGAGGAAGGTGTTCTTCCAACCAGTGCTGCAAATTGGATGATTTCTTTATTGCCTTTGTGCATTTTACCAAAAGGTAATTTGCAATAAAGATTTACAGCCAATATCAATTCATCTCTTGTCCATAGCTTTTGTCCTTCTTTCATTGGGCTTAAATTATTTTCCACAATTTAAGCGAATATTCGTCCTCTTCTTCGCTACAAATAAAACCGCATTGGTCATCTAAACATTGCTGCACATAATATTTGTAATTGGTATGTTCAAAGGATGCAATCTCCTCACACCTTGCACCACAATGCGAACAAGTAAAGGGCTGGTCATTCATTAAGAATCGTTGCAGCGATTTAATTTGCTTCCCATTCATTAAGTTGCTACATTTTGAAATTATTTCTATACTGCAATACTAACCCTTATCAAGAATTCTGCATTTGCTTTTAAGTCACATTTGATAGAACCAGTTTATGCTTCGTGAAATAGCGCTCAACCTCCTTCCAGCCATCATTCTTTAAAGCATTAACGGCTTTATCATCATTGGCAATATTTCCATTGATTTTATTCAACCACCAGTCGGTCCTGGTTTTTGAGACTTTATAATATTTGCAATCAACATGTCCATGCCAGTAGCAACCATTTACAAAGATTACGATTTTATATTTGCGGAATACTAAGTCAGGTTTGCCGGGGAGTTTTTTATCGTGCAGCCGGTAACGAAAGCCATGTGCATGCAGGAATTTACGCACCAGCATTTCAGGCTTCGTATTCTTGCCTTTAATGCGGCTCATATTGTAGCTGCGGGTTGCTATGCTGTGTACATCGGCCATGGCATAAAGGTAAGCAGTCAGCTAAATTGATGGATAAGGTGCAGGGTGCTAATCTTTCGGCTACCTGGTTTTCACAGAAGTGGTTCGTGAGGCGAAAACCACGGCGCTGGCTTAAGCTGAAAATATAAACTATCGCGTGATAGATGGCTACTTAAGCCATTTAATTAATTTGACCCCTTTTTCATTAGCATTGCCCCTGACGATATCGGCTGTTTAAATCTCCCACGCGTCTTCAAAAAATATAGTTATTTTGCAGCGTGTACGCACTGCAAAATATATTAAGCATACTACGGCAACATCAGCCCGAATTGCTAAGGAAATATCCCATTGGGCGGCTGGGTGTATTTGGCTCTTATGCAAGGGGCGAAGCCACCGAAAAAAGTGACATTGATATTGCAGTAGAAATAAACGGCCCGATGGGATTGAATTTTATTGCAATGGCAGATGAGATAGAAAGACTACTTGGAATAAAAACAGATGTAGTTCCCAAACGTTCTATTAAGGAAAAATATTTACCATTCGTGAAAAAAGATATCGTGTATGTCTGAACGAAACCCCTCTGTTGTTATAGAAGATATATTGAAATGCATAGAGCATATTCAATTATA
>JANPIJ010000421.1:0-1980 GCA_031424955.1 Ferruginibacter sp.
CGTACCAGGAAAGAGGAGATGGGCGTAGAAGTAATCTGGCGCAGTTCAGGCTTCATAAAGCTTTATTTAAGCGAAGCAAGATAAGGTAATATAGGACAATTATTTGAGAAAAAATCAGTATGATATATGCGATCTTCCAACTAAGTTTACATCCCGAAACATTTAGCCGGAAATGAAATAACAGGTTTGTTTATACAAAATTCGTTTGCTATCATGAAAAAACTACTTTGTAATGATGATATATACTTTCATCACCTGGCTTCCCCGGTATTTCCGGTTTTCTCCAAGCTTGTATTATTTAACCATTCATAATTGATTTTCTATCCCGTTTTATTAAATTAAGCTACATGCCATCATTAACCAACAAGTCTTATCGTTTTGCTTTCATCATGATTACGTCCCTGTTCTTTTTGTGGGGATTTGCACATAACCTCGATCCTATATTAATTCCCCATTTAAAGAAATCGTTTACACTTACTACTACGCAATCCACGCTGGTAGACTCAGCAGTTTTTATCGCTTACTTTATAATGGCCCTGCCTGCCGGTTTTATCATGAAACGGTTTGGTTATAAGATTGGAATTATTACCGGGTTATTATTATTCGCCGTCGGTTCGTTCTTATTTATTCCTGCTGCGGATAACCAATCATATGACTTCTTTTTGTTCGCCCTGTTTATCATTGCCTGCGGATTAACTATTTTAGAAACGGCAGCCAATCCGTACGCTTCGTCGTTAGGCGATCCGGAAACGGCCACTCAGCGACTCAATTTCTCGCAGTCATTTAACGGGCTTGCAGCAGCCATGGCGCCTGTTATTGGCGGCAAAATAATACTTACCAAGGGCTATAGCGAAGTAGAACTAAGTGCTATGACGGAAACTGCCAGGAAGCTGGCACTGGCTTCTGAAGCATCTTCTGTTAAAATGCCCTATTTTGTTTTGGGTGCCGTGTTGGTGTTAATTGCGGTAATTTTCGCATTTACCAAACTGCCCGCTATTCAAAATACAGAAGGGCATGTTGCCGGTAAAAATATTCTCCATGCATTTAAACACAGGCATTTGTCATGGGCGGTAGCCGCACAGTTTTTTTATGTAGGCGCCCAGGTTTGTGTGTTAAGTTTATTTATTTTATATGCTCCCGTATCTGCCGGCATCACCGATAAAAAAGCGACTTATTATTTGGGTGCCTGCGGAATAGCATTTTTAATCGGGAGATTCCTCGGAACATTCTTAATGAAATACATACAACCTCAACGGCTGCTGGCCTTGTATTCAGCTATTAATATTTTGCTTTGCATTGTTGCCATTTCAGCCCATGGCATGATTACAGTATATGCCGTTATTGGTATTGCCTTTTTCATGTCGATTATGTTCCCAACAATTTTTGCACTTGGAATTAAAGACCTGAAAGGCGACACAGAATTTGGCAGCAGTCTCATCATAATGTCAATTGTGGGGGGCGCAATCCTGCCGCGTATTTTCGGTAACATCAGCGATGCAACCGGTAATATCCAATACGGTTATATCGTTCCACTGGGGTGTTTTATAGTTACCTTGTTATTTGGGTGGAAGGGGTATAAGGTAATAGCAAAAACATAATGTTAGGTTAAGCGTGAATTGTCAATGGTGAATGGGCAATGGTGAATGGGCAAAATATGAACAGTCTGCATTCATCGATCTTTATTCACCATTCACCATTCATTATTCAATAAGTTATATCAAACTTAACATTGCATCAGCTTCTTATTTGGGTCTTGTAACTGCATTATTAAATTAAAACCAAATTGGTCATGAAAAAGTTATTGCCGGTTACTTTAATGTTTTTTTTAACTTTTTTTCAGCTTCCGCAATCAGAAGCGCAGGAAAGATACCAGGCTACCTATGAATCATTAAAAAAATATACTACCCCTGATTGGTTCAGGGATGCCAAGTTTGGGATATTTATTCACTGGGGTGTTTATGCTGTACCGGCATTCAGTTC
>JANPIJ010000422.1:0-25908 GCA_031424955.1 Ferruginibacter sp.
TACGAAATTAAGTTGCAACTGCTTATTCAAAAATAGCGTTCGCCGGAAAGCTTTAAAAAGCCGCATCACCCTATCCAAAATTTGATTCAAAAAAATAAAAACTGCATTTCATTTTGCGAAAGGTCAGGATTTCTGAATTTAGAACATAAAAAAATCCTGGTAATCAGGATTACCAGGATAAATAAAAATTTGATGCCCTTACCTATTGAACAATTATTTTTTTAGTGTATGCTCCTTCGGGTAAGTAAACCACGATGGTATAAACTCCTTTGCTCAGTCCGGGTAATGCCAGCCTATATGTTCCATTGGAAGCGTTGATTTCATTTTTTTGCAGTAGCTTCTGCCCTAGTCCATTAACCAGTTCTACGGTCGCTTTGTTATTGGTACCCTTTATAAACAGGTTTACATAATCCTTTGCCGGGTTGGGGTTCACCATAATTGAAATTCCGGAACCAGGTTTCAGCCTTGCATTGCGAACCTGCGAGTACACCTGCCGGTTATCAATATCCACCTGCAGAATGCGATAAAAATAGGTGACATTTGACTGAACAAAATTATCAGTAAAATTATAGGTGGATGCAAGCGACGTTGTTCCGTTTCCGTTAACCCAGCCAACCTGGCTGAAACTGGTACCATCCAGGCTTCTCTCTATAATGAATCCGCGGTTATTGACTTCCTGTGAAGTTTTCCAAACTAATTGAATGTTTTTCTCCAGTGGTGTAGCCTGGAAACTAATCAGGCTCACCGGTAAGCTGGCCAATGGCGAAACCAGTACGAACTGGGAAAATCCTGTAAAATTACCGGTATAGGCAACATAACCACCGGCCACATTTTCCAGTACAGTTGGCGTTATCAGTTCAGCATTGCTTTGGTTCAACGTGCTGCTTAATGAAACGCCGTCTTTTACTTTTAAAATTTTAAGATTTAGCCTGTCTGCTCCCCAAATGGCCAACTCTGCTGTAGTAAAATATAATGTACCCTGGTAGGTTACGGTATTGTTGGCTGCTGATGGACTTATTTGAAAAACTTTTTGGGTTCTCAGGTAACTACCGCCTGCAGTAGTTACGGGTGCCGTACCGGTACCAGCCTGTGTGATTTGTGCGGTAACTCCGAAGATATTATCAGATGCATTTTTTATGATGGCAATTACCTTATTAGCGGAATTTTTAAAGTTATTGGTGGTGGTTCCTGATCTTATATCGAAACCAAAACTACTGCTTACGGCGGTTTCAACTGAATACGGAGTAGCCGTCACCAATAAATCATCAACCAAAAATGGAGGATCTTCTCCCGTATTGTCATCATTCAACCATCTGAATCCAATTGAAAATTCAGTATTCTGTAAGTTGTTTGGCAGTAAGATATTACCTGAACCAGTTACTGCAGGTGTATTCACATAAGTAAAAGGGTTTCCGTCATTATCCGTTAATACCCCAAAGGAAGAATTATCAAAAGTATACATCAACGTCCCAAAATCATAAGTGCCATCTACATCCTGTTCACCCAAACATTTATAATTGAAAGACAATGTTGCATTTGTGTATCCTGCCACATTAACCTTTGGCGTAATGGCTACAGCATCTGATTCCTGGTCGATAGAATATGAAAGCGGTTTAGTAGTGGTGTTATTGGTAATATAAAGGGCCTGGCCGTTGATATCCAAACCCCCATTGGCTCCAACCCTCCAGGTATTGGGGCCTGCAGGACTTTTAAATGATCCCGCCAGCCAGCCACCTGGAAAACTTCCACCACTGGTACCGAAATTTTCATTTAAAAGTGATACCGTATTTCCTCCTACCACAACCAAATCATTATCCTTGATGGTTATAGTGACGCTTTGTGCCGTAAGAGCAGTTCTTACACCTGAACCGGTGATGGCGTAATTTACAATCACTGTTTTATCACCATCTACTTCTGCATTATCAAAAACCCGGATTCTTACATTTTTAAAATTCTCTCCTGCGGCAAAGGTTAATGAGGGCGTTAACAATTGGTAATGAAAGTTATTTACTGCAGTTCCGGTGGCTGTTACATTTACGGTAGCTGCACCGGTTGCCGTGTCATCTACATTGAGGGTTAAGTTTACATCGCGGTATCTAGGATAGGTACCGGTAGTGCCGGATTCCATTACGCTTAAAACACCACTGCAATTAGCAAAAGACATTCTATTGGTACCAGCTACAGGTACAGCTCCTACGCCGGAGGTGGTAAGTGACAAACGTCTTGGGCTGTTTAACATTACTGTTTGTACCCGGTCAACCTGGTTGGTAGTAAATGTATTTAGTACGATATCATCGCAATAATCCATATAGTTTTCAAACATTTCGTCGGCGGTACCACAACTGTTTGATTTTGGATGCGCAGGTACGCCGTAATTAGCTTCGGTGTGAATTGGTGTATCAGTACAAAAATCAGTGCCGCAGTTGCTGTCTCCCCAGATATGCCGCAGGCCAAAAAAATGCCCCGCTTCATGGGCCATCGTTTTACCCAGGCCATACTCGTTATTGCAATTGTTGGGAAAAAAAGCACTGCCGACCGTACTGGAAAGAATTACTATACCGGCAGTATTATCTGTTTCATTATTATTAAGCCCGGCTAAGGTAGAACTGGAAGGGAAAGTGGAGTATCCCAAAATATCGGTTGATGCATTGGTTAAATTCGGAATTACCCAAACGTTGAAATAATTATTTGAGTTCCAGGTTGAATTTGGTTTTACCGTACCGTCGATATAAGAAGGATTCCAGCCGTTTGTTGCGTAATCGCTCCATGTCTTGGCATTCCTGTCAATCCGGTCAATGCCTGGCTCGGTCAGCACATTGTTGGCAGGATCCTTTTCCGCTAATACAAACTGTAGCCCGGTAGCCGCAGCAGAAGCATACTGGCTGTTGGAAAGATTGCCAAAATCTTTATTAAGCTGAAGCATCTGTTCCTGGATATTGATGGCATCCAGGTTGGGAGATGTACCTACTGCCTCGCCATTGTGTATAATATGAAAAACAACGGGAATGGTGTAATTAACTGTTGCGGGACGCTGTGCGAATTGCTTTCTCTCTTTTATTTTCTGATTCATCCAACTTTCAAACTGTGCATCAGTTTCGCCATTGGGATGTATTTTCCTGATCTCATTGATCCGCTCTACAGTGTAACAGCGAACGGGTTTCTTTGGAACTGGTTGTAGTAATTTTTGTGCGGTAGAACCCAGGCACGAAATAGTAAAAACCAATACCGCAGTTAGTTTTAAAAATTTCTTCATATTCCGGAAATTAATTTTGTATGGATAAATTATAAGCTATTGTAAATTAAACAATTTTTCTGCTTGCACAATATTAATACTTCCATTAATGAAATAATAGTATCTGAAGTTTTTTTTAAAATTTTAATCTCCCTTCTCCATTTGTTTCAAACTATTTCAGGCCATACAAGAGGTAAATTAACGGGCGAAGTATCCGAAAAAAAGAAACGGCTAAACCAGGTTAAAGGTTGCCGTTAATAAGAAGATTGAAAATAAATTTTTAAAGAATTTGTCGCTTTTAAATGAATGCCTTTCAAACCCGGTTTACAAAAATCCCAGTTCCAGTTTAGCTTCTTCACTCATCATTTCCCTGTTCCAGGGCGGATCAAAAGTGAGCATCACATTTACATCAGTTACACCTTCAACTAACCGAACCTTTTGATCAACCTCCATAATAATTTCACCTGCTACCGGGCAGCCGGGTGCAGTTAATGTCATCTTAATATTTACAAAACCGTTTTCTTTTATGCTGATTTCGTATACCAGCCCCAGTTCATAAATGTCTGCAGGCATTTCAGGATCATACACTGTCTTTAATGCCTCTATAATCTTTATTTCTGTTTGAACAGGATCTGTCATTTTAATTAAGGTTTAATTTAGACTGTAGCGCCAGTGCGTACATTTTCATTTGTTTGATCATGGATAGCAGCCCGTTTGACCTGGTCATGGACAGATGTTCTTTTAAACCGATTTTGTCAACAAAATAAAGATCGGTATTTACAATATCCGTGGGGGTGTGACCAGAAAGAATGCGCACTACCATGCTAACCAAACCCTTTGTAATAATCGCATCACTATCTGCGCTGAATAGAATTTGATCTTCTTTATAATCAGCATGCAGCCATACTTTTGCCTGGCATCCTTTTATCAGGTTTTCATCCGTCTTATATTTTTCTTCAATTAGCGGTAATTCCTTTGCCATCTGAATGATATGCTCATATTTTTCCATCCAGTCGCCGAAGAGCGAAAATTCATCAATCAGTTCGTCCTGTATTTCGTTAATGGTCATTAGGTTGATGGTTGAAAGTTGAAAGTTGATGGTTGATGGTTGAAAGTTGATGGTTGAAAGTTGATGGTTGAAAGTTGATGGTTGAAAGTTGATGGCTGATGGTTGATGGTTGATGGTTGCTACTATAAACTGGCAAAACCATCAACCATCAACCTTCAACTATTTTATGCCAGCATGGACATGGCTTTCTGAAGGGATTCGGCTAATGTATCAACCTCCTCCATGGTGTTATAAAATGCAAATGAAGCCCTTATGGTACCTGGAATGTGAAAGAAATCCATCAATGGCTGTGTACAGTGATGACCTGTGCGTACCGCTATTCCAAGTTTGTCCAGTATCACGCCCACATCGTATGGATGTATTTTATCGATAATAAAAGACAGTACACTTGCTTTGTTATCTGCGGTACCAATCAATTTAATTCCATCGATTGCGGAGATTTTTCCGGTTGCGTATTCCAGCAATTCCTGTTCGTACTGCAGGATATTGTTTAATCCTATTTCGTTTATGTAGTCAATAGCCGCACCAAGACAAATGGCTGCTTCAATATTTGGTGTACCTGCTTCAAACTTAAATGGTAATTCGTTGAAGGTTGTCTTTTCAAAACTTACAGTCTTTATCATCTCTCCCCCACCCTGGTAAGGTGGCATCTGGTTCAGCCATTTCTCTTTCCCGTACAAAACTCCTATACCGGTTGGGCCACATAATTTATGTCCCGAAAACGCCAGAAAGTCAACGTCCAGTTCCTGTACATCCACCGTCATGTGTTGTATAGCCTGGGCAGCATCCAGCAGCACAGGGATATTTTGCTGATGAGACAATTCAATAATTTCACGGACAGGATTAATGGTGCCCAGCGAATTGGATACATAGGTAACTGCTACCAGCTTTACCCTTTCACCCAACATTGTTTTAAACCTGTCTATTAATAATTCTCCTTTATCATTGATAGGAATTATTTTCAGAAACGCACCCTTTTCTTCACAAAGCATTTGCCAGGGAACTATATTGGAATGATGTTCCATAGCCGAGATAATGATCACATCACCCGCTTGTACAAACTGCTTTCCAAAACTCGATGCCACCAGGTTGATGCCTTCGGTAGTACCCCTTGTATAGATTACTTCGTAGTCGTTTTTTGCATTAATAAATGTCGCTATTGTTTTCCTGGAAGCTTCAAACGCGTCTGTGGCCAACTGGCTTAAATGATGCACTCCCCGGTGTACATTGCTGTTAAGACCGGTGTAATAATGCTCAATGGCTTTGATAACCTGCCATGGCTTTTGCGAAGTAGCTGCATTATCAAGGTAAACCAGTGGCCTGCCATTGATGCTTGTACCAAGAATCGGAAAATCTTTTCGGATCTTCTCTACATCTAGAGTTTGCTGATATGTTATTGTATCTGTTCTCATATTTAAAAATCAAATAGGGGATTTCTCTATACTATGGTATTCTGTAATTCCAGGCTTTTCCGGTTACTTTACTCATTATTCATCACTCATCACTCATTCCTTATCCTCCCAACCCCTCCTCTATCAATTGATTGATATAAGCCTGAACAGCCGGTAACGGAACCTTCTCTGTAACGTCATAAGCAAATGCATGAATTAATAATGCCTTTGCTTTATCTTCCCCTATTCCCCTGGCCTTCAGGTAAAAAAGCGCATCTTCATTGAACTGACCGATGGTACTGCCATGACTGCACTTCACATCATCCGCAAAAATTTCCAGTTGTGGTTTAGAATCCACCACGGCTGTTTTACTCAGCATCAGGTTATTATTCTTTTGAAATGCATTGGTCTTCTGGGCATCTTTTCTTACCAGTATTTTACCATTGAATATGGCAACGGCTTCGTCCTTCATAACGCCTTTATACAATTCGTTGCTATGGCAATGAGGCTTCAGGTGATCGACTATAGTATGATTATCTACTAATTGTTTTCCCCCGGCAAGGTACAAGCCGTACAGGTGGCTTTCAATGTTTTCGCCATTCAATGATACATTCAGGTTATTTCTTAACAAGCTGGTTCCGGGAAAGGATGCTTTATAATTATTGTACCCACTGGATGACTTTTGTTCAATTTGGGTATGATGAATGTAGCTGGTATTTTCATCACCTGTCTGAATATAATAATGTTTCAACTGTGCCTGTTCTTCTACCACTATTTCTGAAACATTGTTTACTACCAGTTTTGCAGCGGCTCTGTTGCCGTCAACAGAAACAAAACTCTCGATAATACTTATTTCGGCATGTGCCCCAATAACGAACAGGTGACGGGGCTGCAAAAACAAATTGCTGTCAGCACTAGTTATATGTATAATGTGCAACGGCTTATCTGCAATGGCTTTGGGTGCCAATTCAATAAATAAACCATCCCTGTACAGAGCAGTATTCAATGCAACAAAATGATTTTTATCCAGGGGTATATATTTACCAAAATGTGACTGGAAAGCGGGCTGATCCACGGCTGTTGAAAGCGATGCAATATGAATCGCCCCGCCGGGAACAGGATGTGAAAGTTCAGGCTGGTACTGACCATTCACCATTACCAACTGGTAACAATCCAGCTTTGGAATGGTAGCTTTTGCTATTACCTCATCTAATGCAGGCAATGGTTCATCCGCTGTTTCAGTAATAAATTCGCCTTTTAAGAATGGAGCAAGGTTGATATATTTCCAGTCCTCTATTTTTGTTGTTGGAAAACCATTCAACCGGAAATGCTCAAAAGCAGTTGCCCTCAATTGCTGCAATGCTGCCGGTTCCGAAGATGCGGATAAAATTGACTTTAGCTCAAAATCAGCAATCAACTGATCGTATAATGAATTCGTTATTTGTGTGATCATGGATATTTATTTATGCCAGTTCCTTTTCCTTTACTTCTTCTTTCAGCCAGTCGTAGCCTTTTTCTTCCAGCTCGAGGGCCAGTTCTTTGGATCCTGTTTTAGCAATTTGTCCGTTGTACAACACATGTACAAAATCAGGAACGATATAATCCAGTAAACGCTGGTAATGGGTGATCAATACGAAGGCGTTTTTATCGGAACGAAGCGTATTCACTCCTTTTGACACAATCCTTAATGCATCGATGTCCAGGCCGGAATCAGTTTCATCAAGGATGGCTAATTTAGGATCGAGCATGGCCAGTTGAAAAATTTCATTTCGCTTTTTTTCGCCTCCTGAAAATCCTTCGTTTAAAGAACGGTTGGTAAGCGCCGCGTCAAACTCTACCAGCTTTTGTTTTTCCTTCACCATTTTCAGGAACTCCTTCGCTTCCAAAACCGGCAGGTTGCGATAGGCCCTGATCTCATTCATGGCGGTTCTTAAGAAATTGATATTGGAAACGCCCGGGATTTCTACCGGGTATTGAAATGCTAAAAAAACGCCTTCCCTGGCACGATCCTCCGGTGATAATTCCAGCAGGTTCTTTCCATCCAGCCATACCTCACCGGCTGTTACCTCATAGTTATTGTTGCCGGCCAATACGGAAGCCAATGTGCTTTTGCCGGAACCATTGGGTCCCATGATGGCATGTATCTCACCAGTCTTCACCTCCAGGTTTACCCCTTTCAATATTTCCTTACCTTCTACCGATGCTCTCAGATTTTTTATGATTAACATGTTTGTTGTTTATTTTCTGTTTTTTAAAATTGTTCTTTATGATGATTTGAGGTGATCGTTCCGCCAGTCACCTCACCCTCCTTCTCCCTCCCCAAAAGGGAGGGAGCGGCACTTTAGTACTTTTTCAAGCAGCGGATCTTCCAAATCAACTCCATGTCATTATTCAGCCTTTGCTGAGATAGAAATAGTTTTAAATTTTGAAATAGTAATTTCAAATTAAAAGGCTGTGTCCAATATCGGATGGGTCTGAAAGCTCCCTATTGAGCTAATGTTCAAGTATGCGATCCGCCGCAGCGGACAAGCTGCCACCAATGTTTAATAGTTATTCTTCAGCCCGGACAATAAAAACTCTTTCACTTTCCATTATTGACATTTCAATCTCTATCATTCTGTTCGAAGACCTCTCCGCCGCGGCGGAGTTGGGGGTGACGGGGCCGTCTACCCCACACTTCCCTCTAGCGATATAGCCAGCAGTTTCTGTGCCTCCACCGCAAACTCCATCGGTAACTGGTTCAACACTTCCTTAGCATAGCCATTTACGATCAATGCAACTGCCTTCTCCGTTTCAATTCCTCTTTGATTGAGGTAAAATATCTGGTCTTCACCAATTTTGGATGTGGTGGCTTCATGCTCTACAATGGCCGAACTGTTTTTTGATTCGATATAAGGAAAAGTATGCGCCCCGCACTGGTCGCCGATCAGCAATGAATCACACTGCGTAAAGTTGCGGGCATTATCCGCACCCGTACCAATCTGCACCAGGCCACGGTAACTATTGTTGCCCTGTCCGGCAGAAATCCCTTTGGATATGATCCTGCTACGGGTGTTTTTCCCAATATGAAACATTTTGGTACCGGTATCGGCAATCTGCTTATTCTTGGTGAGGGCTACAGAATAAAATTCGCCGGTTGAATTATCCCCACGCAATATCACGCTTGGATATTTCCATGTAATGGCTGAACCGGTTTCCACCTGTGTCCACGAAATTTTCGAATTAACTCCTTTACAAATGCCCCGCTTGGTTACAAAATTAAAAATGCCGCCTTTTCCGTCCTTATCGCCGGGATACCAGTTTTGTACCGTTGAATATTTGATTTCTGCATTATCCAGTGCAATCAGTTCTACTACAGCCGCATGCAATTGATTCTCATCCCGCATGGGAGCCGTGCAACCTTCGAGGTAACTTACATAACTGCCTTCGTCGGCAATGATCAATGTTCTTTCAAACTGACCGGTATTTTGTGCATTAATCCGGAAGTAAGTCGATAATTCCATCGGGCAACGGACTCCCTTGGGTATATAAGCAAAGGAACCATCTGATACAACGGCCGCATTGAGGGAGGCAAAAATATTATCTGTGTAAGGCACTACCGTTCCCAGGTATTTTTTCACGAGATCGGGATAGTCTTTTACCGCATCACTAAACGAACAGAAAATTATACCGAGTTCATGTAGTTTTTCCCTGAAGGTAGTAGCTACCGACACACTATCAAATACTACATCCACGGCTACGCCTGATAATGCTTTTTGTTCGTTTAAAGGAATGCCCAGTTTTTCAAATGTTGCCAGTAATTCAGGATCTACCTCATCGAGGCTATTCAGCTTTTTCTTTTTTGTTGGCGCTGCATAGTAGGAAATTCCCTGGAAGTCAATTGCCGGCATGTCAAAATTCTGCCAGTGCGGCATCTCGCTTTGCTGAAATTGTTTCAAACCTTTCAGCCTCCATTCCAGCAGCCAGTCGGGTTCATTTTTCTTTGCTGAAATAAATCGAACGGTGTCTTCATTCAAACCGTTGGGGGCGATATCCATCTCGATATCGGTTACAAATCCATATTCGTAGGCCTCCGTGGTTAATTTCTCCAGTATATCGTTGTTACTCATATATTTTTCTTTCGGTTGTAAAATTACACTGCAAAACTTTCACCACAACCACAGGTTCTTGATGCATTTGGGTTATTGAAAAAAAGGCCCTTGCCATCCAGCCCGCCGGTATAATCCAATTCCGTTCCGTACAGGTACAGTAAACTCTTCATTTCCACTACTATTTTTATGCCTTTATCTTCAAACACCTGGTCGCCTGCTTTTGTTTCCGTATCAAATTTCAACTCATATTCCAGCCCTGAACAACCGCCTGCTTTAATTCCTACCCTTACAAAAGTCGCTGTATTTTTATAATCCTCCGCCAGTAACCGGCTGATATAGTCCCTGGCATTGGTGGAAACAGTTATCATAGTGACATCATTTAAAATCTACATTCAGTTAAACATGTAAAATTAACAAATAAGCAGCGGCTAAGTTGTTTCAAAGGTTTCGAAATGAGAAAATATGAATACCAGGAAAAAAGTGAAATATCTTAGTTACTTTTTTCAATGAGGTAATGATACTACATATATTATCTATCCTTATTCAACAGAATGATCAACAGGCAAATTCTCCCCCATCCATATTTGTTTGGAAGTCCAGTTTACATTTTTTCCCTGCCAGAAAGGATCAGTTGCCGGTAACCCCAACACAATAAAGGCCTGGGAGCATAAATAAAGGCTTCCGGTCGAAATATATCCTTCGCCTAAGCCAGGCTGATGGCCGTAAAAGCCGATCGTAAGCCATCCGTTTTTATCAAATGTAGCGGATGGTGTCAATTGTTTTTTAATTACAGTGTACAAGGCCGCCCTTACCTGTTGTGGTGCTATTTCTTTTGATAGAGCATGCATGTGTGCGATTTTAGATAACACCTGGAATGCCCCAAACCGGTAGGCGATTGACCGGCCGATGGGTGGATAAGTGCCTTCGGGTGAAATGAGGCGCTCCTGGATAGCTGCATACCGCGCTGCCCTCGCCAAAACAATATCGTATTCCTTCTTTCTGTTGAATCCTTTATTATTTAATACCTGCAATACCTCGATGAGCATGGGTTGAATTACAAAACTGTTGTAGTAGTCCCAATGAAAGTTAGGCCCATCTCCATACATGCCATCCCCCTTATACCAGGTAAAATGTTTGCGTATGGCGTTCTCAATTCTTGATGTGTCACATGATCCGTCAAATTGCAGCAAGGCTGCCTCCACCATGGCGCTAAACAAGAGCCAGTTACTTTCATATGGTTTTATTACCCTGGCTGATTTTAATGCAGCGATTACATTTTTTTTTGTTTCGCTGTTTAGCGGATCCCAAAGTTGGTTGGGCGCTCTTAACAGTGCCTGTGCAAAGAACGCCGCATCTACAAGGGGTTGTGCGCCATCATTAAAATTCATAAAATCGGGTGAGGATGGGCTGGTTGCATTGTCAATGCATTGCCGGGACAATTGAATGTACTTTTTTCTAATTTTACCCTCCCTGCTGTCATCTTCCCCCAATTCAAGCCAGGGCGCCATGCCGGAGAGTGTTCTGCCAAAGGCTTCCAGGTAAGTAAATTTTTTCCTGTCCAATACACCAGGCTTTGCTTCCACCGGCATTGTTTTTTTTAATTCGTTTTTGCCCAGGGCAGTTAGCACAGGATCTGCAATACGGGTAAGCGATTGCACAAAAAAAGCTCTTTGCTTTTCACCATCAGAATTGTTGTTGGTAACCTGCGATTTTGAAATGGTAGCAATCAAACAGCAAAAAATAAAAAGTAGACGTTTCATTATTGTAAGTTTAAAATAGATATGAACTATTGAGTGTTTGGAATTTTATTAAACGAGCCAGGTAAAATTTTACCGGCTTCATCAGGCAAGGTATTATAAAACCGGTCAAAGCGGGCAACCTATTTAGATTTATTGGATATTTAACTTCAACAGGCATCATTTATGTGGAGCTTGTTACAGAATAATGAATCATTATGAAAACAGTAAAAATATCATTTGCAGTAATTCTTTTTTTTGGTTTCCTCATTGGCAACATGGCTCCCGCTATAGCCCAGCAATCAAAAGTTACAAAGCAGGCAATCGTAAAAAACTTAATTACCAACCGGCAATACATCTTTTTTGCACAATCTGTAAATCCCATGAGTGGTCGCCAAATATTTTTAACAGGTGATAATACGTTGTCGGTTGCGAAGGATACGTTAATAAGCGACCTCCCCTATTTTGGGCGGGCCTTTTCGGCGCCCATGAATACAACTGAAGGCGGAATAAAATTTACTTCCCTTAATTTCGAATACCTGGTTTCTGATAGAAAGAAAGGTGGATGGGATATCACTATTAAACCAACAGATAAACAGGATGTTCAGCTCTTAATACTGAATGTTTTTGTGGATGGTACCGCTTCATTACAGGTAACCAGTACCAACCGGCAGCCAATTTCATTTAACGGGTACATCAGCGGAACAAAATAATGCAGGATCCCCTCTAATAGAAATTTAAAGAAGCATTATTTTTTCCCGCCAGTAGAACTTTGCTTTAAAGCAATGCTAATTTGCATGGCATAGGGCCATTTTATCAACTAAAATAAATCACCCGATCCAACACTTATATTGGTGATCCTGCATGAGTAATCAGCGGATGGCAACCAACACTCAATAGAAAAATGCAGGCAGAACCAGGCTCCACGATAGAAGTTATTGTATTTTTACAGGCAGGCATCATATTCATTTTGAATAAATAAATTTCTGCTGCCAATAGATTCCTTTGCGGAAATTAGTATGATGTCAACACCGTAAATTTGAAAATAACGTACGCTGATGTTCAACCTGGAACAAATAGAAAATAAAATCACTCAATCCGGCTGGTGGTGGAAGGCGGCGCATACCGTTGATTGCCATCACAGCAACACGAGCGGCGTTATGCTGAGTCATCACCTGAAAATGGTACACCATAATATCGGTTTAATTTTCGAACAGCCGGAAACTGGTTTTTATGGTAACCTGTTTGATTTGGTGCGGCAGTTGAAAATAAACAAAGAGGAGATCAGGAATGAATTAAAAGTGATTGCGCTGTTACACGATATTGGCAAAACCGAAGAAGATAAATCACTGGTAATATCGCATCCGATCACCGGCAAACCAGCCCATAAGCGGCATGGGCTGGTAGGTTTGACGGCGGCCATGGAAATATTGGGGCCAGATTTTGAATCAATGCCCGTAAAGAAAAAACATATTTACCGAACGATCGAACTACACGATATATCCTATGGTTTGTTCAGGGAATACAAGGCAAACTATGATATTCCCGGTTATGACCGATGGAGCTATATCAACAATAAAATCAATCCATCTCCTGCTGCGGGTTTAATTTACCTGCTTATTTTTAAACTGGCGGATATTCATGGACACGCCAATATTCACGATGTGCTATGGTTTTACCATACCGTAAAAGCCAATTACTTTGATATCCTGGAAATTGAATTACCCATTCCCACTGAAGCGGATATACGATAAAGAAAGATAGAATAAGCTGAATGGCATTGGCCGGCTACACCCGTTGGTGTTACAAATATGCCAGGCTGGAATAGTTTATCAGCAGCCCAAAATTTCCTTTTGGTCAATCCCCGCCTATTTTATAACTTTTTATTAAAAGAAAATACTATCCTTTTTTTGAATTGCTTTATTTTGCTTCAATTAATTTTAGCAAACCGATTATTCCTCATCATTCCATTTTAAGCATCAGTTATGCAAAGAACCAAAGTAGCGATTTTAGGTGCCGGGTTTATCACCGATATCCACATGGAAAGCTATCATCGTTTTGTACCGGAGGCGGAAGTGGTGGCCGTATATGCACGCAATAAAGAAAAGGCAAAAGCATTTGCTGAGAAACACCAGATCCCTGCCTGGTACGATGACCTGGATGAAATCATTGAACAATCAGGTTGTGAAGTGGTGGATATTTGTTTACCCAACTATCTCCATTATTCAGCCACCCTTAAAGCTGCTGCTGCAGGTAAACACATCATCATTGAAAAGCCATTGGCCATTACCATTGAAGAAGCGGATGCGATGATTGCCTCCTGCAAACAGGCTGGTGTAAAATTGATGTATGCGGAAGAATTGTGTTTTGCACCTAAGTACGAGCGGGTAAGGCAAATGGTAAAAGAAGGCGCCATCGGTGATATCTATATGCTCAAACAGGCTGAAAAGCATTCGGGCCCTCATTCCGATTGGTTTTATGATATTGAACTTTCCGGGGGAGGTGTACTGATGGATATGGGCTGCCACGCCATTGCCTGGTTCAGGTGGATGCTTAACAATGCCATAGTAAAAAGCGTATACGCCAGCATGTCGACCGTATTACATAAAGACCGTACAAAGGGCGAAGACAATTCAGTGGTAATTGTAGAGTTTGAAAATGGGGTAACCGCCGTGGCAGAAAATAGTTGGGCCAAACATGGAGGTATGGATGATAAAAGTGAAGTGTATGGAACCGGCGGCGTAGTATATGCTGACCTCTTTATGGGTAATGCTGCAATATCATATAGCAAAACCGGTTATGGTTATGCGATGGAAAAAGCCGACACCACGATTGGCTGGAGTTTTACTGTATTTGAAGAAGTTTTTAACCAGGGCTATCCACATGAGCTGAAACATTTTATTGAATGTGTTCAACAGGATAAACAACCATTGGTAACCGGTGAAGACGGACGTGCTGTGCTGGAGATTATTTACGCTGCATACGCATCAGCAGGGGAAGGGAAAAAAATTCTGCTCCCCTTCACTCCTGTGGTTGCCAGGCCCATTGATCTTTGGTTGCAACCTGGCGGTGAAGCATCTTAGCAATTTTCACGCAAAGGAGCAAAGTTGCGGGGAAAGGCTATTTACTGTTTTCTATTTTGATACCTTTTACATCCTATCAATAACGAATAAACACCCCGGATAAATTTATAAAATCATTTGTATGAAAAAAAGTACAGGCGCAATGCTGGCAGGCATGATGTTTTTACAGTATTTTATCTGGAGTGCATGGTATGTTACGATGGGCACTTATATGAAGGAGAACCTGCATTCTTCCGACGTGCAAATTGGCGCTGCGTTTAGCGCCCTGGCCATTGCCACCATGATCTCGCCTTTTTTTGTTGGCATGGTAGCTGATCGTTTTTTTGCCGCACAACGCATCATCGGTGTGTTGCATTTGGCAGGTGCGGCCTTGCTGATGCTGGCTTCCACAATCACAGGCAATACTAATTTCTATTGGATCATTCTCATTTATTCGCTGTTGTACATGCCCACCATCGCTTTAACAAACAGCGTTGCATTTTCACAGATGACAGATCCGGGTAAACAATTTCCATGGATCCGTGTATTTGGAACCGTTGGGTGGATTGTTGCAGGCACTATGGTTGGCGGCTTGGCCATTGAAAAAACCGCGGCTACTTTTCATATCGCGGCCGGAGCTTCCGCATTATTGGGGTTGTTTAGTTTCGCATTGCCCAATACACCGCCAAAGGCCCGTTCGGCCGATGTATCCGCTTCAAAAGCATTGGGTGCCGAGGCGTTGGTTTTATTTAAGAGCAAACCTTATCTTATCTTTTTCATTGCTGCAGTGTTGATTTGTATCCCGCTGGCATTTTATTATGGCTTTGCCAATCCCTTCCTGAATGAAGCAGGCATGAACAATGCAGCGGGTAAAATGATTTTAGGCCAGGTTTCTGAAGGAGTATTTATCCTCGCCATCCCATTTTTATTTAACAGGATTGGGGTAAAAAGAATGCTGGTGCTGGGGA
Source organism: Ferruginibacter sp. (assembly GCA_031424955.1). Taxonomy (GTDB): domain Bacteria; phylum Bacteroidota; class Bacteroidia; order Chitinophagales; family Chitinophagaceae; genus Ferruginibacter. The sequence continues at coordinate 15,550 of JANPIJ010000422.1, forward strand.
TGAGTGCCTGGGTAATCCGCTATATCTGTTTTGCCTTTGGATACCATGATCCGGAGAGCTGGATGTTGTATGCCGGTATTATTTTACATGGTATTTGTTATGATTTCTTTTTTGTGACGGGCTATATGTACACCGAGAAAAAAGCCGGTGACAAAATAAAAAACGCGGCACAGGGGCTTTTCACCTTTGCCACCTATGGTTTGGGAATGTTTATCGGTACCTGGTTCTCCGGCTTTATTGCGGAACGTTACCAGGTGGGCAATACCCATGACTGGCAAAGCATCTGGCTGGTGCCCGCAGGTATCGCATTTGCGGTATTGGTGTATTTTATTTTGTTTTTTAAAGAACGGAAAGTAGATGATTTATCACCTGAACAATAAATGGATAAAATTATCCAGGCTTTGGATAGCTGGAATATTCAATCTTTAATTGCCAAATATATTGGAAGGTTCCTGCTCCGCTCTTTTGAATCGCCATGTGATGAGAGATTTTGAAAAATACAGGTTTTGCCTATCCCCTTATCTTGATAAAAAATAATCTTTGAATTCCTTGAGTTCAGCAAGTTCTGTTTCCACATACTTTTTATAAAGCTTGTCACCCACCTGCGGCAATAAAGCTGAAATGCCAACATCTATCAGTCGAATACCATTATTGGTAAGCAAAATATTATCGAAGGGCTGCCCCGTTATATCTGATAGTCTCCTAATATAACGATGTACAAATCCTGCCGAGTGCAATTGCTTTATTTCATCCAAAAAAACATCCATCCACAGCTCTCTTTTTTCTATTTCGTGCGCCCTGTAATCAATGGGATAGATCCGCTCCATGACCAGCATATCCGCCTGGAGGGTTTCATCATAGTCAAGTCGAAAAAACTTAGTTATCAGCCCGTTTATTGCATTGGCATATTTCATTTTTTCCGCTTCAGATCCAATATCTGACCTCGTATCGCCAATAAATAGTTTTGCTACCGTTTCTTCGGTTAAAACAATCACTTTATTATTAGCTCCGGTGGATAAGAGGCGGGGATATTTCATGTTGTTATTTTTTAGGACTTGATTTTTTTTATGACTTTAAGCGAATAAGCACGAGATAGTTTCTGACGGTCCCCGTCTGACACTATCTCGTGGTGTTTATATGCACCAGCCATATTATCCGAACAAGATTATCAATAAACTGTTTTCATTGCTTAATGTTCAGACGGAGACCGTCAGACCATTAAACCGGCCCCGCTATTTCAGGCACTTTTATTATTATCCTCATCCTCTTTCCGGTTCCATATTTCCAAACAGGGGCAATACTCTTTAAAAATACATTCCGGTGCATAACCGGTACAAAAATCAAAACCCATCATCCCACTGTTTACAATATGTGTTTTTGAGTTCAGTGTATCAATTGTCATTTTGTAAGCGAGTGCTACGGGCAAGGTATCAGGTAAACTAATATCGAGGTTCCAGGAAAACATCATGCGGTTGAAGGCTTTCAAAACCAGTTTCATCTCCCCTTCGGTAAATTGCTCCGCCGGAGGGAAATCAACAGCATTTAAACCGCAATAATACCCGAAAGTATGATCGGGTTCCTCTCCTGCCACCCATTTTTCTATTTCTTCCATTTCTTCCTCAAAACTCATCGGCGGCATTGATGCCGCCGGCATTTCGGTGCGATGGGCTACCGCAATATCTGCAAGCAGGTGTGGAATATAGGGATGCATAAGAAGTCATTTATTGAATTGAAAAGAATTCCATTTTCAAAATTAAATTAAAAACTACACTAATTATTTTCGATTATCGAAGGCTGAATACTTAATTATTCCATTAGGCTTCCAATCTCATCAATCGTACCTTTGAATACAATAAATGAAGTACTATATTTATAATTATCTGAAGAACTGCAGCCAACCTGTTCTGTGATCTTAAGGATACAGGGCGGGTATAATTTTACTGACTTAACATGAAAAAGACTATCACGGGCTATCACCTGGGCGACCGGCTTGATCTGAAAGAGCTAAAGAATAACCTCGCTTATCATTGCATCTATGCCGATCCTACCGAGCTGATGTATGACGGTGAAAACGATTCTTACATGGGCATCTTCGATTATGGCAGCATTGTTTTTTTCGGTGTGGACAATACCACTCAAACAAATATTATCAACTCAGTCAGAACTATCTTACACCTTGACAGTACGGAATTGAAGCGGGAAAATTTTGATGTGGAAATAGATCCTGCAGCCTCTTATAAAGTTATTTTTGACCGGCTCATTATCAAAGAAATCAGCATCGACATCGCAAAGATCATCATGCTGAATATTGCCCAGTCCGTGGCGCTGGATTATTATATAGAGCAATCCAATATCTTATTGGCTCAAACCTACCAGTTTAGCCTTGAGCTGGAAGAAAAAGGAAAATTTTCCATTAAGGGTAAAAGACTGTTGAAATACATCGGTCGGCTGCTCAATCTAAAAAATAAAATCACCCGGAATATTTACATCTTTGACAGCCCTAATTTAACCTGGAATGACGAATTTCTGAATGTAGTCAATACGGATCTGAGCAGGGAACTCGATATTAAACTGAGGCATAGCAGCCTGCAGGATAGTTTAAGTACGGTAAGAGAAAACCTCGAAATACTGAAAGATATTAACCAGCATTCTCACAGCAATACCCTCGAACTAATTGTAATCGCCCTGATTGCCATAGAAATTTTAAATATCATTATTGATAAATTACTTTGAATTCCAATTTCAATGTTATGTATCAGTAGGTGCAGATTGGGTTATCAAACAGCTATTTACTGTTGAATGAATGATTTTTAGCCGCTAAAAAAATTACTGGCAGTTAATTTGCATTGGGATATAAAATTAAATTATGGAACTCAACTACAGGGACAAACCGCTGAACGTGGTTCAATTGTATGATGATATTGATAATTCATTTTATATCGTAACCTTTTCCGACAATGACCATGTTATTCTTTATTCAAACGAATTTGAGAATAAAGCAACGGTATGGACAGAAGCCTCCGGTAACACTACTACCCGTGCCAGAGAAATTGGAAAACTTATTCTTGAATGCGAAAGACGACTTCTCTCATAATACTTTCATATTTCAAGTGTGGCACGGTATTATCACCCTGTCATAAAAAACTAATATGAAAAATATCAGGGATTTAATTGATGGTGACTTAACCATTAAAAATGAAACCACGTTAAATGGTTTAAAGATTGGCAATGTGATTGTAAATGACAATATAACTTTTAGAGTAAAAGGAATATTAACAGGGGATATTACAATTAAGCAAAACGGTTTTTTAATTATTGACGGAGGATTGATTAACGGTAATATATTCAACTCCGGCATTTGCCTTATAAATGGAGTGATCAACGGGCTGCTATTTACCTTGTCTGGCAGAAGCGGCTTTTCCCGAAACGGGTATCTAAATGCTCACCAACTTTAATAATAGCTTTTTTCCGGCAATGACATTGATTTATTTACTGACTGAAAAAGTATAATCACCGGACCCAACTGCAAAAATCATATACCCATTTTCAGACTTTACCAATTGTATAGTCCCCGTTTTAAAATCCTTATTTCCGCTTTCTGTAATGGTATCATTTTCTTTTGCAGGCAACCAGATTTCCGCAGTAGTATTTACAGGAATGGTTGCCTGCAACTGAAATCCGCTCCCCGTTTTTTTCCAATTACTTTTTATGGTTCCGTAAACCGATTGATAAGCACCTTTTGCCCAGCTAAGTTCTGCAGGTTGTGGCTTAATGATGATCTTTTTAAAGCCCGGAGCAGCAGCATTGATACCCAATATTGATTTATAAAACCATTCATCAATGGAACCAAACATCGGATGATTCATCGAGCTGGTGGTTGGTTTTGCCCACGACTCCCAAAGTGTAGTGGCACCACCGGCAAGCATAAAGCCCCAGCCGGGAAAATCTTTTTGATTGGCAATGGTATAAGCAATATCGCTTTTATCCATTTCTCTAAAAATATCAAACATCATCATAGTGCTGAAAATACCGGTTGATAAATGCCCCTTATGCCGGGCATATTCCTGCAGCAGCACTTCAAATGTCTTTTCTTTTTCCGGCGAAAGCTGGTACCACAAGGCAAAAATCTGTGCAGCCTGCGTGCCGTTATCAAACCTGCCGGTGTTGGGTATCCAATATTTATTTATAATCGCTTCTTTTATATTTTTTGTAAGCCTGGCGTATTTTAAACTGTCTTCTTTTTCATTTAATACACCTGCAAATTCAGTTGCCAGTAAAGCATGGTGATAATAAAAACAGGCTGCTGAAAAAGCTTCTGCCTTTGGGTTAAGTGCCTCATGGTCCCCAATATCCCAATGATATAATCCCTGTGCCGCATTCTTTTGCAAAAAATCCATTTGCTTTTTAAATGCAGGGTACTGCTGCCGGATTATTCTTTTGTCACCATAATAATCATACAGTTGTTTTTGTAAATAACAAAATGCAAGCTGCCAGCCCAATGGCCCCGATTGACCGCCATAGCCCCTGTCGGCGATGCCGGTGTAAGGCGCTATTTCGGTTAATGCTCCATCGGGTTGCTGATCATTGGCGAAATCCTGTATGGCTTTTTTATAAAAATTGGCCATGTTATAGTTGTGAATGTATGCTCCCGCGGTAGCCACAATATCAGCCCCATACCCCATCTTCTCCCGGGCGGGACAATCAGACTGCACACTAAAAATATTACTTAAAAAAGTCCATTGAATTACTTTATGCAGTTGATTAAATAGTTCATTTGAACAGGCAAATGATCCCTGCTGATCCACATCACTGTTCATCCTTAAACCTTCAATATCTTTTATAGTAGGTTTGCCAGGCCAACCGGCTATTTCTACATAACGGAAACCATGAAAAGTAAAGCGTGGGTGCCACTCCTCTATCCCACCCCCTTTTAAAATGTATTCATCTTTTTGCCAGGCATTTTTTGGTGCACCCGGACCGCCGCTTAAATTCCAAATTTCTTTTATCTGGCCGGCCGCGGTCGTTAGCCAGTTTAGCGAACCATTTGGATGGATGGCTTCACCATAGCGCAAAGAAATGTGGGTACCTGCTTCCCCTTTTGGTTTTATCCGGGTCACTCCTGCAAAGTTTTGTCCCATGTCTACAATAAAAGTATCTTTTCCTGCTTCGGTTATACTTACCGGTTGAACACGTTTCGTAACACGAATGGGTGGTTGCATTTGTGCGGCTAGCCTGCCGTCCGGTCCTTTGGCAATGACTGCATTTTTCCAGCCATCCTTATCTGTAAAAGGTTTTTCCAACCTGGCATCATAGGCTTCTCCCAGGTACACATTGTTTCGGACAACCGGTCCCGGTGCGGTTTGCCAGCTTTCATCAGTGGCAATTATCTCATCGCTTCCATCGGCATATTTTACTAACACCTGCGCTTTTACACAAGGTCGGCCGGTTTGTTGCACCTCCCGTAAGTTAAAACGGCCAAATAATTTTATCGGTAATGGATTATACCAGCCATTGCCCAGGATGATGCCGATGGTGTTTAATTTATTAGTGATCAATAAAGTGGTAATATCATGGGTAACATACAGCACTTCTTTTCGGTAAGCCGTAAAACCTGGGTCCAGCACATGGTCACCCACTTTTTGGTTATTGATGTACACTTCGGAATATCCCAATCCTGAAATATATAACCTGGCAGCAGCGATCTTTTTCCGGATGTTGATTTGTTTTCTAAACAAAGGCATCGGGTCCTCGCCGTAAAAGTCTTCATCCCTTTCAAATTGTTTACTGCCATCACCAATCCATTTTGCCTGCCAGTCGCCTGTTTGCAAAGCCGCGGTTTCAAAACTGGCTACCTGGCTCCAGGAAGATGCCATGCCGCTTCTATCATACACTTTCACCCGCCAGAAATATTTTGTAAAGGATCTAAGCGGGATCCCATTGTATTCAATGTGTACATTTTCGGCTGAAATAACTTTGCCTGTTTTCCAGGCATTTCCTTTCAACAGTTTACTGTCATTTTGATTATCACTCACCACTATTTCATAAGCCGATTGCCATTGGTTTCTTTCCGTAGCAGTAAAGTTCCAGCTCAATCGTGGTTTAGCAATGTCAATGCCCAGTGGGTTTTCAATATATTCACAGGTAAGATGCATGGGTTGAAGGCCAGGCGCAGCATTTACAACATGGAAAAATGAAAGAATGGAAATCAACAATAATACAATGCTATTTTTCATACAGCTAATTGAAATAATTAACAATCGTTTCGGGTAATTCTTTTTAAAAATAAATCATCTTGCTTAAGACTCTGAATTTAAATTTTTCATTTTGACATACATTCTATTTTATATCCATTTTATTGAACGTCATTTCGAATATTTTGACTACCGGCAAATAAAAAAGGGATGACATTTTCATATCATCCCTCTAAAGTTTGTAGTAATTAACTTATTCCAATGCCTTTTTTAATTCCGTTCCTGCATACCGCAAAGCAGACTGGATTCCAGGGATATGTATCAGTGGATTTAATAGTCCGTAATCATGTATCAAACCCTCGTACCTTGCCAGGGTAACAGGTACTTCAGCCTCATTCAACTTACGGGCATAGGCTTCACCTTCATCCCGAAGCACATCATTTTCGGCAGTTTGAACAAGCGCCGGTGGTAATCCTTTTAACTGCTCCAGGGTAGCTTTCAAAGGGGATGCATAGATTTCATCTCTTTGTTCTTCCGGCATATAATGATCCCAAAACCATATCATCATGTTTTTGGTAAGGAACCTGTCTGAAGCATATTGATTATAGGAGTCTGTTTCAAAATCAGCATTGGTTACGGGCCAGAGTAAAACCTGTAGTTTGATCTCAGGCCCTTTTTTCTCTTTGGCCATTAATGCTATAACTGTGGCCATATTTCCACCTACGCTGTTTCCCGCCACTGCCAGGCGACTGCCATCCACATTAATCTCCCCTCCGTTTGCTGCAATCCATTTCGTAGCTGCATACGCTTCGTTGATGGCAACCGGGTATTGGGCCTCCGGTGACCGGGAATAATCAACATATACTCCAACCGCACCCGAATTGACAACCAGGTCACGGATCATTCTTTGATGGGTAGGGAAATCCCCAAGTACCCAACCACCACCATGAAAGAACATAAAGGCCGGTAATGAGCCTTCCACTCCCGCCGGGCGAACGATGGTTATTTTTACAGTTAACCCATCCTGTTCAATTGTTTTTTCTAAAGTATCAATCCCGGATAAATCAACGGCAACCGAAGTTTGCGCCCCTTCCAGCACTGCGCGGGCCGCTGCAGGAGTTAATGTTTCCATTGGTTTTCCGCCGCTGGTATTGAGTGCTTTTAAAAATGCTTTTGTTTGAATTTCAATATGCGGATCAGTCAAATAGTCGGCTACATTCATTTCATTTTTCATTTTTTGATCGTTTAAATTGTTTGTGTTTGTTTTACAGTCGTGGAGGTTTTAAACATGCAAAACTTTAGCCAAAAGCAGATTTGGATGGATCAGTTGATTGAAGTAAAGGAAACCGGGAGTAGATGATGAGATTTGCTTAATTGATCATAAGGGTAATGTATGTTATATTTCCTACAGGCGTTTGTCACCGGATGCCCCAAATATAGAATCTTGTGGTGGCAAAATGATTTATTCCGGATTTCACCCAAAAATTTATTTCAAATTTCAAATGATCCGGTTGCGATCACTTTGGTTGAATGGGCTGTTTGCAATTTCGGTGCATTAAAAATTTACCGCATAGGGATCTATTTGTTTAACCAGCTATCACTCATTTTTAAAAGGAAACAAGGCAGACCTGGTATGCGCTTCTTTCATCAGCAGTTCCAGTTCCTTCGCTTTTGCTGTGTATTTGCCTGCCAGGTTGTTTATTTCTGCGGGATCCTTTGACAGGTCGTATAATTCAACTGGCCCGTCCGGCTTTGTATCTACCTGTAAACGGATGGCCTTCCAGTTGCCTTTTCTTACAGCCTGCTTACCACCCTGTTCATGAAATTCCCAATAGAGATAGTCGTGTTGTTGCTGAATCTTTTTTCGTGTTAAAGCGGGCACAATTGAAATGCCATCTGTTTTTTGTGCTGGCTTAGCATTGGCTAATTCTGCAAATGTGGCAAACAAATCCCAAAACGCTCCTACATGTTCGCTTGAGGTTCCGGGCTTTATTGATCCATTCCACTTTGCTATAAAGGGTACGCGGATACCTCCTTCGGAAAGATCCCGTTTGTTACCACGGAAACCGCCCACACTTTTGAAGAATACCGGATCGCCACCACCTTCCTGGTGTGGTCCGTTATCGCTGGTAAAAATGATGAGCGTGTTTTTATCAAGGCCTTTTTCTTTTAGTTTATCAACTACCTGCCCAACATACAAATCCAGCCTGGCAACCATCGCGGCAAAAGTGGCATGTGGGTATTGCTGCGAGGTATAACCATCATTGAGGGCACCAGTTCCATAATCTTTTCCTTTGTAAGGTGTTTCTTTAAACCTTCCTTTATAGTATTGAAAAATACTGTCATCAGGTACCAGTAATTCTGCATGTGGTAGTGTATAAGGCAGGAACAAAAAGAAGGGTTGTTTGTCATCATTGGTACTAATATATTCAATTACTTTTTGCTGAATGATATCGGGTGCATATTCTTTTTGATGCAGGAACCCCGCATTGCCTTCCAGGTCAATTTTCTTATCATTGTCCCATAAATGCGTGGGGTAATAGCGGTGTGACAGGCTCTGGCAATTGTAGCCGTAAAATTTATCAAACCCATGCCGGTTAGGATCACCCTCCGAACCCACCGGGCCCAATCCCCATTTACCGAATGCTGCTGTTTGATATCCGGCCTTTCTGAGTATTTCTGTAATCGTTACAATTGAATCCGGAATGGGTTGTTGACCTTCGCGACTAACACCCACATTGCCCCGTATGTAAGTATGACCGGTGTGCAAACCTGTGAGCAGGGATGACCTGGAAGGAGCACAAACAGTAGCACCGGCATAAAATTGTTTAAATTGAATGCCGTCTTTTGCCAGCTTATCTATATTGGGTGTTTTGATCAGCTTTTGCCCGTTTACACCAATATCTCCATAGCCCAGGTCATCGGCTAAAATAAAAACAATATTCGGTCTTGCAGGGTAAGATTGTGCCCTGGATTTTATTATCGGTAAAAAGAGAATTACTCCAAAGGCGACACTGCAGATAAACAACTTTTTCATAATAATCAAATATCAGTAAATGAAATTAAAACAAGCGCTGATACGCTAATATTATTTATAGTAAAATTTTTGCCGGGCACAACTGAAATCAGCCTCTACGAAAAAAAGCGCCTTTCATTGTGAATTTCCCAGCCCATATATTTAGTATCTTTTATACCTGTAAAATAAGGTAAGGTTATCCGACTGTACAGGATAGTTATACAGGAAATTTATGGCAGATTTATAGTTTAAATTTTTGTTGTTATTCTATTGAATGTAGCCTGGTTATTGTTTTAAACGATTGCATATATTTACTCATGAAATTATTATTCAGATCTTTCCACCTCATTTTATTTTTGGTATTCGTCTCCTGCCCGGCTTTTGCGCAGGTAAAATTGCCGTCCATTTTCACAGACAATATGGTGCTCCAGCAAAAAGCATTGGTAGCATTTTGGGGATGGGCAAAGCCTGGCGCTACGGTAAATATTACTCCTTCATGGAACAAAGAAAAGCTTGCCACTAAAACAAATGCAGCAGGTAAATGGGCGCTGAAAATTTCAACCCCGGTGGCAGGCGGACCGTATCAAATTTTAATCAGCGACGGCAAGCCTTTAATATTGAACAATGTGTTAATAGGTGAAGTATGGCTCTGCACCGGGCAATCCAATATGGAAATGCCGATGAAGGGATTTAAGGGACAACCGATAACAGGATCCAATGAGGCTATTTTAAAATCAGCTAACGACCAGATGCGGTTGTACACAGTTCCCCGTTCTCCTCAAACATCGCCGCAGGAAAACAGCAAACCTTCGCAATGGAAAGAGGCCGAACCGGAAGCAGTCAGTAATTTTAGCGCCACTGCATATTATTTTGGCAGGTTGTTAAATGAATTATTGCATGTACCTATTGGCTTGATCAATGATAGTTACGGAGGCACCGAGGTAGAATCATGGATGAGTGCTAATACCTTGAAAGACTTCACAGGAGTAACCATACCGGCTGTTACGGATTCTATCAAATCACCCAACCACACTCCAACTGTGTTATATAACGGCATGGTCCACCCGATTATTGGTTTTGGTATTAAAGGAGAAATCTGGTACCAGGGCGAATCTAATTACGACCGGCCCTTACAATATGGCCGGCGCCTGG
>JANPIJ010000423.1:0-7147 GCA_031424955.1 Ferruginibacter sp.
GAAAATTTCTTCAAAAATGTTAACCAAAATCATCAGGAGGATTTAAAAACCCTGATGTCTTTGAAATTTCAATTTTTTGATAAAAAAGATTCACTAATTTATCCCTTGTGAAGTATAACATGACTTATTTATCATCAACGATTAGTACCAGGTGAGACTGGGACCGGTGCTGCAAAACATTTGTCAAAAGAGGTGAAATAGTTAAACATTGAAAGCAACTAACTCACTAATAAAGCTGCACAAACTATCAATGAATTGGCTTTGAATATTTTTTTTCTCCTGCAGTTATTGAGACTTCCAACGCATTTTCTTTTGGAGGAACAGGACAGTCGTACCCGCCAATATAACTACAGTAAGGATTGTAAGCTTTGTTAAAATCGATCTCTATTGTATTGTTTATAATATCCTGAATGGTAATGTCAAGATACTTGCCTCCTTCATAAGTTTCTACTCCATTGGTTGCATCAGTAAAAGGAATAAATAAATAATTAGCATATTTTTCTGTAAGCATTAAGTCTTTTGACTGATACACAAAAAGCTGGCAAATACGGTTTTTAATTTTAAAACTAATTTTTCCGTACTTGTAAAATTGCTGCATTTTTTTTGTAGAGGTTGGCATACTGAAGCCCTGAATATCATTTATTTTTTCAAAGTTAGCAAGCACTTTGTAAGTAATATCCGGAGCAAAAAAATGTAAATATTTCTGGTCTTCACCTTTCACGATTTCAAGGGTATTGATGTAATTTTTTTGATAAACATTTATTGTATCGGTATAAGCACCTGTATTGTTTTGTGCAAAAATGATTTTGCCAAGTAAAAGCAAAGAAATTAGGAATACATTTTTCATCTGTAAGAATTAGTTTATTTTTTTGATATACTTGATAACGGAATGATATGTCGATTGATTAAACAATCAAACCCTTGTCCCATAACCCAAGCACTACATTCATCTGGCTATTGTGCGTTTTGTTTATGGCAGCGTCTGAAGCCCGCAAAGTTGCCTGCCATAATTCCAAAGGGGTGAATATTTTAGACTTATTTGCTTTAAGAATATCAACAGCGGTTTTGGCATATTGCCTGTTTAATGCAGACTCCGTGTAATTCTCTTTCGGAATACTTTTTACCAGCCCTTCGCTACACAAACCTAAAAAACTGCTTTTGGGGCAGCCCTTCTGCTGACTCTCTTTCGAGTCCGGATATATTTTACTCACGGATATTTCCCAGGCATCTAACGGTGAAACTTTATTTTCAACTGCAAGTGTTGCTGCATTGACTGCAACTGCTCCGTAGCTCATATTTTTACTCTAATTTTTTACATTCAACGACGCAATAATCGCTCTGAAACTTTCCAACCCTGCCTCCAGGTTCTCCACAATATCCAATGCCAATACATCCGGATCAGGCAAGTTATCCAGGTCAGCCAGTGACTTATCTTTTAACCAGGTAATATCCAAACTGGTTTTATCCCTGGCAATAATTTCATCGTAGGTGAACTTTCTCCAGCGGCCTTCGGGGTTTGTAGCGGCATCAAATATTTCTTTGCGCTTGTTTCGATTTTTTGGATTGTAGCAGGTAATGAAATCTTTCAGGTCATCCAGCTTTAATGGATTTTTCTTTAGGGTGTGGTGAATGTTGGTTCGGTAATCATATACCCATACTTCTTTTGTCCAGGGATCTTTGCTGCTGGGTTTGCCATCCCAGAACAGAACATTTGCTTTTACACCATTGGCATAAAAGATACCGGTGGGTAAACGCAGGATGGTATGCAGGTTGGTGGTTTCTAATAATTTTTTGCGGACGGTTTCTCCGGCACCGCCTTCAAATAAAACATTATCCGGTAATACTACCGCTGCCATGCCGGTTGTTTTTAGCATGGATTTTATATGCTGTACAAAGTTGAGTTGTTTGTTGCTGGTGGTTACCCAAAAGTCCTGTCGGTTGTAAGTGAGGTCTTCTTTTTCCTGTTCGCCTTCTTCGTTGGTAAAGGTCATGCTGCTTTTTTTTCCGAAGGGAGGATTGGCCAGTACATAATCGTACCGGGTTTCGGAAGCAGCAATCAATGAATCGTTGGGAGAAATAAAAATGTTTTCGCTGTCTATATCGCCGATATTATGCAGGAACAAATTCATCAATGCCAGGCGCCTGGTGCCTGCTACAATTTCGTTGCCGAAGAAGGTTTGGTATTTTAAAAATTGCTTTTGTGCTTTATCCAGTTCATTGTTTTCTGTCATCCAGTCGTAGGCAGCTAAAAAGAAACCGCCGGTGCCACAGGCCGGGTCGGCAATGGTTTTCATAGGCTCGGGGCGCAGGCACTCTACCATGGCTTTTATGAGTGGCCTTGGTGTAAAATATTGGCCGGCTCCGCTCTTGGTATCCTCTGCATTTTTCTCCAGCAGGCCTTCGTAAATATCGCCTTTGTCTTTTACACCCATCAGCACCCATTGCTCTGCATTGATGAGGGCAATCAGTTTATATAGCTTGGCCGGGTCGGTTATTTTATTCTGGCTTTTGGTAAATATCTGGCCCAGTATGCCTTTTTCTTTTGCCAGTTCCCGCAGCAGGTGATTGTAATGCACTTCTAAGGCATCACCGCTTTTATCGGTGAGGGTTTCCCAATTGTATTGTGTTGGGATGGGCATTTTACGGTTGTGCGGCGGCCTGCTGTATTCATCTGCCATTTTTAAAAACAGCAAATAAGTTAGCTGCTCTAGGTAATCACCATAGCCAACGCCATCATCCCGAAGGGTGTTGCAGAAGGCCCAGACTTTGCTTACTATGCTCGAAGTGTTTGCTGTATTGTTATTGCTCATTGTTACTTTTTTATCATTCAGCTTATCGTGCAATTTATCATGCAGCCAATTGGCTTATTTATCAATCAGGCCACACGTAATGAATGAAATTATTTACTCGTCTTTTTATTTTCGATCCTATCCCTTAGCAATTTCGTTATATAATAGCCACCGGTTTTAGATGTTCCCCTAAATTCTATGATACCAAATTGCCTGGCTAGTTTTAGATATCTTTCTGTCGTGCGGATTGCTTTGCCTCTTTTGGCAGCAATGTCAAGCGCTTTTAAACCTTCGTTATTCATAATAACTGTTGCCAATTCGATGATCTCTTTCCTTACACCCTCATTTGCACCCTCATTTGCACCCTCATTTACACCCTCATTTACACCATCATTTACACCATCATTTACTCCATCATTTACTCCATCATTTACTCCGCCACTTACACCGCCATTTACTCCGCCATCAAACAACCAGTTGCAGCAATTTTATCATGCAGGTTATCGTGCAGGTTATCGTGCAGGTTATCATGCAATTAACCGTGCATTTTATCATTCATCTCCTTACTCAGCACATATGTACCTGCCCTTTTACTACCTGAATAAATAATCAATCCTGCATCCATCAATAATTTCAGATTTTCCTTAACTGTTCTCTCTGAAACATTGAATTGTTCAATTAAATCAGCCACCTTAATCCCTTTGTTTGAATTAATAAAGTTCACCATGCCAATCAACCGGAATTTGACTGGCTCAGTTACTGTATCATTTACAGCATCATTTACAGCATCAATAACAACATCGTTTGCGCCATCACTTACATTAACAGAGTTACCATCCTGGTTACCATCTTCGCTACCTGCAAAAAAAGAATCGCTTACCGGTAAAATGATTTTAAATGCAGCGCCTTCTATAAACTGTGGTTTCGCCCCATTGCTGTAAACCTTCCAGTACTTGCTTACATTTAATACGCCCGAACCGAGTTCTTCCACCCAGCCTAATTGCATCATGAATTTTGCGATGGCCGGGTTTTTAGGAAAGGGTGTAAACGCATCCGCACTGATAGGCCCGCTGCCGTGGGGGTTATTGGCGTTCTCCGTTTCTATTGCATCGTTTTTAATAATAAAAGTTGCCGGGAGTGCATTGGTGTATTCCCGGTGGGCAATGATGTTGGCAACAATTTCCCTGAATATTTTTGTTCTTAAACTGATGCGCTGGTTTCCCTCCATGTAAAACTTATCGGGCAGGTGTTTGGCCACAAATGCCATGAGCTGTTCATACGCATCAATCAAATTTGTGTGAATATACTCCCGATCGTCGTAACGCAGTTTATCCTGTATCCTCACCAGGGCATCTGTTTTATAATGCGGAACCACCTGCTGTATCACTTCATCTTTACCAAATAATAATACCGCCGCCAGTGTATAGCCTTCCTGCCCGGTTTGATAATCCCGTTTCCATAAACCTGCTTTTTGCAAGAGTTGTGTATCATCCAGTGCCAGCCAGGGATGATTGGCGTGGTTGCTCTTTATCAAATTTCTTACTTTGGAAAACAGCGGCTGGTTTAAATCTTCCATCCGCACCGCCGGGTAAATAATCCCTTCTGTATAATGATTTCGTTTGCGGTTGCACATTTCAGCTACCAGGTGTGGCGCCGCTACCTTAAAATCGCCATCATTGCTGCGGTCGTACGTTACACCGGCTGTTTTATGCACCTGCGAGCTGGCGGGTACCTGTATATGGATAATTGATTTGCCACCTAATTTATATGTTTGCGGATATAGAATAAAAGGTGGATCCAGTTTTTGATTGTTGTTGGATAAATTAACCATGTTGGTAAACATGGCGGCAACAGATGTTTCAGTAACGCCAATGATGCTGCCATTATCTTTAACGCCTAAAATAATATCACCGCCATCCCGGTTGAGCATAGCACAAATGGTTTCAAATAAATTGCCGGGCAAAGCAGTTACCGCCTCCTTAAATTCAAGGCGGATATTTTCTTTTTGTTTTATTAATCGCTTTACCCTTTCAATATTCATTATTACAATTTAAAACATTTTAGTACACTAAAGCATCTCCTCTTTCATTAGTGAAGTTTTCCCAATTGTATTTTGTTGGGATGGGGATTGTACGATTGTGCGGCGGCCTGCTGTATCCATCTGCCATTTTTAAAAACAGTAAATACGTTAGCTGCTCTAAATAATCACCATAGCCTACGCCATCATCCCGAAGGGTTTGGCATAAGGCCCAGACTTTACTTACTATGCTGGAGGTGTTGGAGGTATTGTTTATTGTAGCCACTAATTTAATTCTTAGAAAATTCATCTTCCTAATTAGGAAAATTGCATTTTTAAATGAGGTTTATTTTTTAAAACAGCGTTCTGTCAATAGACGACCTGATTCGAAAAAAATCCTGTTCAAAACAAAATCTTCCCTGAACAATACCAGGATGTACTTTCATTTTATTTGCAAACGATTTTATAGACTCTTCTAAGAAGTGAGGATTGTCATTCACAAAAGCATCCCAACTGTTTTTATCAATTAAACAGTTTCTTGAAAAATCATTGGCTTCTTTTTCTTCTTTGCCGTTTTTATATTCAGTAGTGTTGTGTTCCTTATCCAGATCAATAAACTCAGCTGTATTGTCATTGATGAGATGTAAAAAAACATGTCCCAATTCATGTAAAATAGTAAAAGCAAAATTATCAATACGTTTGTGCCTTAAGCTTATGCCGATCGCAGGGTTCCCATTGCTCCAAAATGATATACCATCTACAGCACATTTTTCCGGATGCGGTTGAACAATCAGTTTAATCCCATAATTAGCCAGCGTTTCAGTAGTTTTTTCTACAGTTTTTTTATTCTTTCTGAAAATAGCTTTTAAATCAACAATTAATTCGCTTTGTTTACTGGCATCAAAATGCGGAACCTTTATACCTGCTGCAAGGTAATTTACAAGCTTAACCCACCCCACCAGGTTTATCTTATCAATGGTCAATTTCTCCGACTTTCTGAATCTTGAATAAATTGTTTGGCTATAAACTCCGGCTAACTCTTCAAAATTTTGAACATTATAAATTCTCTTTACAACAGGAATATCCCAAACAGGATTACCTTTTAAGACATTGTACTTTTTATAAAACTTTTCTGGTATGTAAGGTTTTACCATTTCCCATTGATGGATTGCGGCTATACGGATACTATTTTTTTCATTTATTTTAGCCAAATCCAATTCATAAATGTTTTGCAGGTTAAGCCATAACACTGCATCCATTTGTAGTGCTTTGCCAATAACTAAAGCGATATCGGCATTAATCCGTCTTTTGCCATTAATAATTTCATTCAAATGAGTTTGCGGAAGGCCTGTAAGCAATGCGAAGTCTTTTTGTTTGATCTCCCTGTCCTTTAACTCATCCTTTAACATTTCGCCTGGATGTGCGGCAATAGCGGGAGTAAGTTGTTTGATGTTGGTAGCCATTTGATTAAGCAAGTGTTTGAACAGGTTGCGCTCCTGTTTGGCCGGTGGTAATTTTGATTAGGTTGTGTAATCTTTAGCCATAGTGATTACTAATTTCTTCCAGTTTAAAAAGTACAATTTGAAACGGTTCTTCTTCCCCGGCAACTTCTTCAAAAATTAACCGGTATTGATTATTGATCCTTACAGAACTATATCCTTTAAAATTCCCTTTAAGCTTTTCGTAATTGAGGCCTGCGTATTGAAAAAGCTGCTCTACTTTTTCAACTGATTTAAGTTTGTTTACTGTTTTAATGTATTGTTTTACCAGGTTTGGATTTGATCGAAATTGCTTATCCGTTATCTTGATTCCCTCATACAGGTCAATTAGTAATTGGTTGTTGAATGAAATATCCATTGGGTGAAATGCTTTGCAAATGTATAATATAATTCACAAAGTTGTGAACTTTATTTTAAGTCTAGTTAATTTATTAGCCTCCCCTCAAACGCCTTTTTCAAAATACTTTGCCTTAATGCCTCGGCCTGTTGCAGGCTTTGGATTATACTTTCTTCCATTTTGTCGGCTACGCTAAGGCGGCTTTCGATTTCTTGAATGATTTCATTTTGTTCTTCGATTGGTGGTAATGGAATATCATAGTTTTCAATAAATTGTTTTGGGACACGCCTTAAACCAACTGCACCAGTCATTTCGTTTGCAGCTTCATGCCTAAATCTATCCTGAACTAAATAATAAAAAATAAAGTAACTATTCAGTGCCTAAAAAAGTTTGGTTTCAATAGTAGTTCAGGATTGCTAGAGTTATGCACACATAGTTGATGGTGTTTAAAAAATTACAACTTTTCAACTTAATTTCCTCCCGTTCTCCTGCGAATATTCCAAAA
>JANPIJ010000424.1:0-9422 GCA_031424955.1 Ferruginibacter sp.
GTTGAATGCCGTGCTTTTGCCATAGCCAAATACAATATCATCCGCTACGGTATAAGTATGCAACTGTAGTTTGCCGCTTTGCACGCCCATACCATAATTATTACCGGCAACATTACCATCATCCCATAAAATAATTTTTTGCCCGGTGGTAGGTGGAAAGCTAAGCGGACCACGTGGAGTAGTGGTGCCAATACCTACATTTTGCGATTGCAGATTTTTGTGTAGCAGCAGGGCTAACAATACTATGAGCAGACTTGTTTTCATTTTATTGCTTTTAAAGTGAGGTATATGATTTGTCAACGCCGGTTATCTTATTTAGAGACAAACCAGCCTGTTTATTTAGCGGAGCGTAAAAGGTATCAAAGTCTTTTCGAAGGCGTGTACAGTAATCAGTGTGAGCCACCAAACGCTTTGTTAATAGCCTCTGTTTTATTTTGTACATGAAGCTTTTCATAAATATTCCGGATATGTTGTTTCACGGTATGAAAACTAAGATTCAACTGGTCGGCAATTTCTTTATAAGATAGTCCCCTTGATACAAAATGTAATACTTCATTTTCACGTGTGGTGAGCAAAGATGAAGATTCAGCGGAATAATTACCGGAAGGATGATGATTGAAAACTTCTACCAGTTTCCGGGCAATGGTAGCACTCATGGGCGAACCTCCATTATACAGGTCCTTAATAGCCTCTACGATACGGGCCGGGGACGTTTTTTTCAGGAGATAGCCACTGGCGCCTGCTTTCAGCGCCTCAAATACCTGGTCGTTGTTTTCGTACACCGTAAACATCATGAACTGGATGGCTTTTTTTTGCAGGGTTAACTGCCGCACACATTCTATACCGGACATTCCCGGAAGATTAATGTCCATGATAACTATATCTGGTGAAAGTAAGGGGATCTCCAGCAAAGCAGCTTCCGCAGTACGATAGGCGGCCATCAGTTGAATGGTATTGTCATGCTGTATAAACACGCTAAGCCCTTCTACCACTTCTTCCAGGTCTTCTACGATTACAACTTTAATTTTCGCCATTCCAACAAAGTTAGTTTTCCTGCTTTATTTTGAAATAGGTAATTAGGGGTATATGTTTTTATGCAGTGGTACCTGCATCGTGATGGTGGCTCCATGCTCATTTTTAAAAATGATGGTACCCCCTATCTCTTCCATTCTTTTTTTCATATTTTCAATTCCATTGGCAAATGGCCTGATATTTTCTTTGTTAATACCGCTGCCATTGTCTTTAATAATTACCTTCAACTGGCTGGTAAAGTGCATGCTGACCAATACAGAAGATGCACCCGAATGTTTTACAACATTATGCAGTGCTTCTTTAATAACAAGGAATACATTACGCCTTATTTCACCGTTAATAAAAATGGTAGTAGCCTGGCCGCTGGTGAATTGAAGCCGGATATTTTTATCCTCCATGTACTCGGTGGCATAGGACCGGCAGAAACTGACCAGGTCGTCCAGCGAATCGAACCGCTGGTTGAGGGCCCAAACTATTTCTCCCATTTTCTCCGCCATTTCATCACTGTATTTTGAAATTTTTTCAAGGTCCGTTTTTAATTTTTCCTGGTGGCTTTGCTGCAGCTTCATTTTTTCGCTTAAAAACTTTATCCTCGAAAGCGAAGCACCAAAATCATCATGCATATCAGTTGCGATGCGGGTGCGTTCTTTTTCAATGGCCTGCTGTTTCTCAAGGATTGTTTTTTGTTTCTCCAGTTTACGGGTATAGTATCCCCGGATGATTAAAAAGACAAGGAATAAAGTGCCAACGCCGGCCAGCAATCGGAACCACCACTGCTGCCACCAGGGTGCCGCAATGGTTAACTGAATCACTTTTTCATTTTCGCTCATAACTCCCTCCGCATTGATGGCGCTTACCCTAAGTGTGTATGTGCCTGCAGGCAGGTTGGAATATCTTATTACGGCTTTGTTGGATGCCAGTATTTTATTCTTATCATAGCCTTCGAGCGTGTACAACAATTGCTGGCTGCGGCATTGGCATAATCCAGCACGGTGAATTGAAAGCTGATCGTATTCTGTTTATATTGAAGCCCGAGTGATTCCAGTTCGCCGGGGTTGATACCGGGATTATACAAGCTGTCATTTACCTGCAGGGTTGCCAACTGAAGCTGGGGTTTGTTTTTGTAAGGCGTTACCAGGTCAGGGTAAAAAGCATTTAATCCGTTTACGCCGCCAAAAAGCATCTCCTGGCCGGTTGTTTTGCAAAATGAATAGGTATTAAACTCATTGCTTTGTAAACCATCTGCTGCACTAAAGTTTTTTACTTCGTTATTGTGGCTGTTAAGTCTCGATAAACCGGCGTTGGTACTCATCCACAAATATTCTTTATGGGCGAGTACCGCATAGATATATTGGTTGCTCAGTCCTTCGCTGGTGGTGTAGATTTTCTGTATGCGGTGTTGGTTTTTGTTGTACCGCATTAAACCAATCGTACTTCCAATCCATACCAGGCTGTCATTGGTTTCTGCAAAACATTTTATACTGGCCTGGTAAGTATAATCATGCTGTGCCACCAATGAATCCTGTTGTAGCCGGCAGGTATAAAAACCTTTAAATGCCCTCGAGATATAAATGATCCCATCGCTATCCTGGAAACTGGTTAGGTAAACATCATTTGCGGGGCAGTTTTTAACCCGGGAAAAAAAATATTGGTTTTTCTTTTTTGAAATTAAAAATAAGCCGGCATTGGAAGACGCAAGCATGCGGCCATCCTGCAACTGGTTGATAAAGTTAAACTGGTTTTGAGGTGGATTGTTTTTTTCTGTGGTATTGTTTATTCGCTGCACCTTCCTGCTCAATGGATCTATTACAAAAAGGCCATTGAATGTGGCTGCCCAAACATTGGCATGTGAGTCTTTATACAAATGCTCAATAGTAGCTGGTAATGGTTGCCGTATTCCGGTGATGAATTCTTTTTTTTCATTTAACACCAAAATGCCGGAAGATTGTGTGGCAGCCCATATTTCATTGGGCGCCACCTGCACGATGGAGCGGATAAAATTATCTATTCCTTTTTCAGACGCTGTTTCCCTGGTGAGATAATGATTGAAACGGAATCTATCGGGGTTTACATAATCTATTCCTTTACCCCAGATGGCCACCCACAGATAGTTTTGTGCATCCGAATGAATGTATAGCACCTGCTGCCCGGACAGGCCGTAGGGGTTCCTGCCATCAGGGTAATATTGTTCCAGTACTTTTCGGCTCGCCGTATCCGTAAGGTAAAGCCCCTGTTGCTGGCTACCGGTCCACAATCTCCCGCTGCTGTCAAAATCAAGCACGATAGTATTACCCAGTTTCTCATTTTTGTTTAGAACCGGCTGCAGGTATTGGCTGGTGCGGTTGAAATAAAAAAGGCCATCATTTGTTGCCAGCCAGAAACTGCCCCGGCCATCCGGTAAAAAATAATTGACCCTTGTAATATCCGGGTGGCTGATATTGACCGGGGCCTGCCAGGTAAAAAGATTCTTTCTTACGGTGGCAATATTTATAACCGGTGTATTATTCACTACTATATAAATTTCCTGCAACGACTGGTAAGGTAAAGCGGGCTTTGATTTAACGAGCAGGTTGCCGGTTTGCGGGAAGGTATATAGAAGCGTAAATTGTTTAACCGCCGGGTCAAACAATATGATGTGCGCCCTCGACTGTAGCCACACTTTGTTTTGATCATCAATATAAAAAGGAGAAAAAAACTGGTCTACCAGGGCACGGCCAGGCATCTGGTAGTTCACAAACCTGTCTGAGCGTCGGTCGTAGCAATTTAAACCCTTGTTGCTGCCAATCCAAAGGTTGCCACTTCTGTCTTCCAGGATATTTAAAAAGAGGGTTCCTTTGATTGAAATTTTATCGGTGCCTGTTTCCCTGTAAATCCTGCAATTGAGCCCGTCAAAACGGTTAAGCCCATCAAATGAGCTGATCCATATAAAACCCCTCGAATCTTTGTAGGTGCAATTATTTACTCCCTGCGACAGCCCGTTATTGACACCCAGGTGACTAAAAGATAATTGCTGTGCAGAAGATGGCACAAGTAATAATTTGCCCGCTAGTAAAAAACAGAAAAGCCCGGGAATCAAGGTTCGCATACTCAAATATAATTTTTTTAACCCTCATTATATTTACCTGTATAAACTTCCGGCAAAAATGTTTTTATCAAAAATATTTTGAAGAAAGTTTCCTTATTACCCGGTTTTTTTATGACAAACCTGTACCGCCTGTGCGGATAAAACTGCATGGATGAATACACCCATTTAATAAACGGGTGTGCTTTCAAAATCAAATGGAAATTGATACCCGGCTCCGCAGGGCAATGTCATTTTAGTTAAGCCAGCCAATTGATTCGCACCGCTCCTTCCGGTCGGTGATTAAGTAATATTATTCTCTTACCGGCTTTAGCTAAATAAGGATTTCGGCTAAAGCCGTATTTATTTTATCTGTTTTTTGCCACGCCCTCAAGGACGTGGCAATTGAAATTCATAACTTAACGAAATTGCTCTATGGGGACGAAATACATAACCGGCGAAAAAATTGATTTTTTGTGTGACATAGCACTAGTCTACAAACGCATGTTCGGGTAATTCTACCGCTATCCTGCAATCCACATTGGTTACACCGGGTGCATTCCATGCGGCATTGGTAGCGTCTTCCTTTTCTGTAAAGGAACGCACGGTTCCATACAGCGTAACGGTGGTTCCTGTTATTTCAGCGCTTATTTTTCCGGCATTAATAGTAGCACTTCTATGAAAAGCAGCACTGATCTTTTGCTTGATATCCGATGGCGTAATTTTAGGTTTTACACTGATCAGGTTTAATACGGAACGTACGCCTGTGAGGTTTTCAATCGCCTTTTTCGCATAGTTGCGTTCAAATTCCCATTCTACTTCACCTTCCAGCCGTACATTGCCTTCTTCCACTTTTATTTTTATTTCATTTTCTTTAACGCCACTATGCCATTTTAGTGCATTGAATACCGCTTCAGCTATCTCTGTATCCGACTTGTTGCTGTTGTGGGATACACCAATTTGAATATCTTCCGCAATGGCTTTTACACCGGCCACTTTTTTTGCTGCATTTTCAGCGGCCATTTTTTTTGAATAGGAATCTACCTGGCCTGAAAGGGTTACGATACCATTCTTTACTGCCACACCAATTTCTGATGGTTTCAAAAAAGGCGCCCATTTGATTTCTTCCATTACATCTTTTTGTATTTGTCTGTCGCTTTTCATATTTAATCAATTTGTGCCTCACGGCGTTAATGAATATATTTTAGGGAAGTCTTGTCCGGGTAAAACGTCCATCAATTTATATGGTCAAAGGCCATTCAGCCGTGGGTTTTGACTTCACCGCCCCACAGCCTTGAAATTGAGGCTGCAATTTCAAATGCTTCCTTTATTTAAATTAGACCTTATTGCCGCAATTTTAATTAATGGCATTTGTGCCTCACTGGTTAGTAATGAATATTAAAAATCAGTAATCCGGTAAACTTTAAGTATCGCACTACAATCATACCAATCAATGTTGGTTTTCAAATCGCCCGGTAATTTTATCAATATGGATCCTGTAGATCACCTGTTTCATTCTTGTTTTATCACAAACTTCACTGGTTACCTCATGCCCCTGGGAATGGATGGTACTTTTTGTCATCAATGAAAATATGCGTCCAAATAAAATCCTTTCCGCTACACTCGCTTCTTCCCCTGCCAACTCCTCAAATTTTCCAAATACAACCACGCTTTGCCAGTTCCGCATGTCCGTCATAGTGTCTACTTCAAAGCATACCGTCGGGTTTTTACGAAACAATTCCAGTTTCATGCCTTCATTGGTTTGTCCATAAATGTATTTGCCATCAAAGCGGTAGGTTACCGGTACAATGTATGGCTTGTTGTCTGCAGCGCCGGCAATTCTTCCTACTGCCTGGCTGGAGAGGATGTTGTTGATTTCTGTATTGCTTAGCTGGCCTGTCATAGTATGCTCATTTTTAGGTTTCAGATTTAACGATTGCATTGCATTGTTTTTAGCAACCTGCCTTCCTCCACGCCATCATTTTGCACAAGGTTCGGGTACATTGGAGTTAAGTTAAGTCTAAAATGGCCCTTAGCTGATAACACGAATTTTCTGCACTATCCGATAGCCATCGGATTACACGAATTGGAGTTCAACTCTATTTCAATTTGCTTTTTATCATTAGTTGGCCAATTGACCATTCACCATTGACCATTCACGATTAAGTTGCCTCTTACTCCGTTAAATGATGGGCCCTGGCTTTACTATTTATTTCGTGTTCGGCCAACTGCGATAAACGGTCGTCAATCTGTTTTTCATTCACTTCCGCGGCATGAAATACAGCAGCATGGTTCTCCATACCCAATGTATTGGCAAATGATGCTGCAGTTCCATACGTGCTTATTTTATAATGATTGATGGACTGTATATTGGCGAGCAGGCAGGCATCTCTTATTGTTATATCGTTGCACTGCGAAAGTGCTTCCTGCGCCTCATCAATGTAGGCTTGCATAACCCGGTTACCCAGGCTGTAGGAGCGTATGTTTTCTTCTTCAAAAAAATCTTCCATCTGTTTGGTATGGGCTTGCACCAGTTCAAGATATTTTTGGAGTACTGTTTTTAGTTTTGGCGAACCTGTTTTGTTTATCCAGTTTGGCAAGCAATTCTTGAGTTGAATTTCAGAACTGGTAAATTTTCGGGCGGCATATTCCAGCAGATCGTACAATGTACTGATGCCCCTGATACTATTTTCCATGGCGTTCCCTTTTTGATGTACACAAATCTAACCGTCTGCATTTACCGGTTTAATGACCACGATCAATAAAAACCTTGACTGTCCTCATAATCTGTTAGCTTTTAGTTGGATTGTTTTGCTGACATCAATCATTGAAAAGGTTGATCAATTGCATTTATAAGCCTGGTTAAATGTTGTTGCTTTGCCTGCGATCCTTTTATTATAATTACAGCGTATTAAAAAATTCCGGATGCTAAAATATATTTTTGCTTTTTTAATGCTGATGAATGGCCTTATACACCTGGCGGGATTTGCAAAAGCTTTTGGGTACGGTAATTTTCCGCAGCTTACAAAAGAAATTTCAAAACCTGCCGGTTCTTTTTGGCTGTTAACGGCCGTTTTATTTATCGTAACTATTTTGCTGTTTTTGCTTGATAAAGAAAGTTGGGCGGTACTTGCCATCCCCGCTGCCATCATCTCACAGGTGCTGGTAGTGGCTTTTTGGAAAGACGCAAAATTTGGCACCATTGCGAATATCATTATACTATTGGCAGCCGTTCAGGGACTTGCTGAAAATAATGTCAATAAAATGGAGAGGAAGGAAGCCGTGTCAATGATGGCAGTGCCCCTGCCACCTAAAGTGATTATCACCGAAGAAATGTTGGTGGGCCTGCCAGGTAATGTCAGGCAATGGCTGGTGCATTCCGGTGTAATTGGCAAAGAGCAAATTCATTTGGTAACACTGCAACAAAAGGGCTTGCTGCGCACAAAGCCGGATAGTAAATGGATGCCTTTTACTGCTGCACAATACTGCAGGGCAGACGATCCTGCTTTTAACTGGCACGCTGCTGTCAACATGTTTCCATTAATAACGCTGAATGGCCGGGATAAATTTGAAAACGGCAGGGGAGAGATGACCATAAAACTGTGGTCGCTATTCAGTGTAGCGGATGAAGGAGGCGGTGATAAAATAAATTTCGGAACAATGATTCGTTTCCTTTCTGAAATTGCCTGGTATCCTACCGCCGCATTAGCCGGTTATATCAGGTGGGAAGCGATCAATGCTTTTTCGGCCAGGGCCACCATGAGCTATAGCGGCATCACCGTGGCGGGGATTTTCAATTTTACCCCGGAAGGCGACCTGCTCAGTTTTGAAGCCGACCGGTATATGGTTAGCCGTAAACAGGCATCCCTGGAAAAATGGCTGGTTGAAATGACCGGGTACAAATACTTCAATGAAATAAGAATCCCCTATAAATGCAAAGTAACCAGGAAATTAAAAACAGGTGATTTTAACTGGGCTGATATTGAGCTGACAGATCTGGAGTTTAATAAACCGGCAGTATTCCCTTATTAAAACAGGCGATAACAGTGTACAAATGCCTGGTACCTCTATTAACAGCTATTTAATAATAACCGGCAGACCGGTTAAAATTGATTCATCAATTGGCAAAATTATTTTTATTCCTCCCCGGTTGCCTCCCCGGGGTATTATTTAAATCATTTTTTATTCAATAGTGGCTCCTTTTTTCAATAAGAATGAATGCGTTATAATGGAAGTACCCCGTATTCAAGGCCGCTCTTTTCTGCCAATTGAATGCATTGGGAGTTTAAACAAATTTCATTTTGTTATCTTTGTCATTCAACATTAACTGACGTGAATGGCTCTGATTAAAAGTATATCTGGTATTCGAGGTACCATTGGTGGCAAAACCGGCGACAATCTTACTCCCCTCGATATTGTAAAATTTACTGCGGCATTTGGAACTTTATTAATGCAGGAAGGCAACGGCAGAAAGATTGTTGTGGGCCGCGATGGAAGAATAAGCGGCGGAATAGTAAAAGACCTCGTGATCGGCACCTTACAATCGCTGGGATTACATGTAATTGATGTGGATTACAGCACTACCCCTACTGTAGAGATGGCGGTAGTGTTTGAAAATGCCTGCGGTGGTATCATACTGACAGCAAGCCATAATCCCAAAGAATGGAATGCTTTAAAATTACTCAACAGTAAAGGAGAGTTTATTAACAGCGAGGAGGGCAAAAAGGTATTGGATATTGCTGAAAGGGAGGATTTTGTTTTTGCGACCGTTGACAAACTGGGAACTTCCACAACAGATGTCACTTCATTGGATAAACATATTGAAGCGGTGGTGAATTATGAACTGGTAGATGTGGCAGCGATTAAAAAAGCCAAATTCAAAATTGTATTGGATGCGGTAAATAGTACAGGAGCGATCGCAGTACCCGCTTTATTGAAAGCGCTGGGCGTAAAGGATATTGAAGTAATGAACGGCGAAGT
Organism: Ferruginibacter sp.; assembly: GCA_031424955.1. Taxonomy (GTDB): domain Bacteria; phylum Bacteroidota; class Bacteroidia; order Chitinophagales; family Chitinophagaceae; genus Ferruginibacter. Next base: position 9,074 of record JANPIJ010000424.1, read on the forward strand.
GAATGGTAAATTCGCACACAACCCCGAGCCCCTGCCAGAACATTTAGCCGGCCTCAGCAGTGAAGTGGTAAAGCAGAATGCCAGCCTGGGCATAGCGGTAGATCCGGATGTAGACCGGCTTTGTTTTGTATGTGAAGACGGAACCATGTTTGGAGAGGAATATACCCTGGTAGCAGTGGCGGATTATGTACTCAGCAACCGCAAAGGAAATACCGTTTCCAATATGTCATCCACCCGTGCGTTAAAGGATATTACCATCCGGCATGGCGGGGAATATTTTTCCAGTGCAGTGGGGGAGGTAAATGTGGTAAATAAAATGAAGCAAGTAAATGCCGTGATTGGAGGAGAG
>JANPIJ010000425.1:0-7908 GCA_031424955.1 Ferruginibacter sp.
CCAAATGTTGTGCACGCTTAATTGCCAATAGTTGTGCACTGTCACTTACCGACTACAAGTCATTTTCACTTTTCTCTTTTTAAATAACATTCTTATCAAAATAATAAAACAGAGTATTGGATTAGGAGGTTGTGTTTTGAGAGTTTTTAAATTTCACGTTCAATGTAATTTCTTTTTACTCAAAAAAATCACTCCTCTTGGATTCTGAATGTTTAACAATATGTAAAATCTGATTTTCAGATATACACCAAACTCCCCAAAAAATGATTGAAAGACGGCACGTACTTAATATAACCATACTCATGTAATTCCCGGATGCTGCGATGATAAGTTGCAGCCCCGGAAATTTTACAAGCTGGCATGATGTCCCGGCTAAAAACACATAGCGGATTTGCCTGGCCATTAGCATACCAATAACTGACCAAGGAAGCATACAAACTTATATGCGCCATATTGATCCTGGGATCTTCTTTTACAGATTCAATAAAGTTGTTCAAAAGATCAATTTCATTCGCCCTGGTGATACTTTCTGTCATAACACACATTTAATCTTTCACACAATAGTTTAACCGCTATATATATCACGAAATGCCTTGACTCTTCTTACGGGATCGTTTTTGTGATTGCTTCGGACCTTCACCATCATCATCCCCTGCTTTCTCCTTTTTAATAGATTCTTTTTTTGCTTCCTGTTTTTCAGTTTGCCCTTCACCTTGTTTTTCATAAAGGGTTTGTGTATTAACCCTATTCATATTTACATCATAAAAATTCAGGGATTTAAATTGTGGCGCTGCTTCTATGAAGACTTTTTGTTCCTTGCCTTCATTTTTGAAAGTAACAGACTGCCGATTACCCCTTTGCAGTGATTCAATTAACCGCCCCTTGTCCGCTTCATTTGATAATTCTTTAATCGGATGTTTGGCCAGGGTTTGTTCAAGATCATATCCATAATTCTGGTGAAACTTTTTTGTTTCATAGTTCCCGTTCTTATCGATGGCTTTAAAATCGAGTTGCAACCAGGCATTATATTTTTCGCCTTCTTTGGTGGAAAGTTCTTTATTGACTGCCCGGCCGTTCATCAGGTTATAAGCTTCCTTTAAGGTGATATTATCGTCCTTGTTGCTTATATAAAATGTTTGTTTAACCGGATCTGATTGTTGCTCGTTTTTTACAAGCAGGTTATAGCGATTGAAAAAATACATATCGCTGTCATCTGACTTTTTAAACTGTAGAGTGGATACTGTATTGTCTTTACCGAAGTCCTGTTGATGAAAGATGGTAAACTCTGGCGTTTGTTTTTGAATTTTATCTTTCAACTCATCACTGTGTCCTTCACCGAAACCTGTAAACTTGATTTGTTTATTCAGGTATTCAAAGTTTTTTTCGTTCATTGTATTTAATTTTTGAGTTTTTGAATTAAAAAATTTTTCTGAAATGTTTTCTCCATATGAGATCTGCCGTAGAACATCTGCAACCGATGTTGCATAAATAACCCTGAAACAATCGTATTCGCTTATGTTATTCGCAGAAAATTCTGAAGCAGCTTCTTTCTCTTTAAAAAAAACAAGCTTTCTTTTTCAATAAAATAAGGTATCGTGTTGTATGCTATCCAGCGGCAATTAATAGACAGTTCTTTTTGAATCTCCCCAAATGCTTCATCTGATATCACATGTTCCTGGTTCATTTTAAATCCGGCAATTGAATGGCTCTTATGATTTTGCTATTGCCCACTTTCATAAATAAATGCCTGCCACCGTTCTTTTCATTTAGTTCGATTGCGAGGTATTTGGCATCAGGTATGGTGAATTTTTCTAAAGCAACTACCACCACATTTTTGTTTCCTGCTTTTACCTGGCTGGTATTGCCAGCTACAAAGAGTGGCTTAAGTTCATTTTCCTGTGTAGCAGTACGCTTACCTTTTCTTTTGTCACGGATGTAAAACCGGAGAAAGTCAATGTCATAGTCTATAGAACTTGTATTATTCAGCCTCAATTGGTAATAAATGATTTTGTCCTTTATATAGATACCTATAACACTGCTTGAAACATTCCAGCTATGATCCTGCATACCCCACATCGTGCGATGATTATCTAATATGCCATTGGCATAGGTTTGGAGCGAAGCATTCTTTGCTGCTGGAACGTTATACATCATTAATTCAGGCGTAGCTTCGTAATGAAGAGGGAAAGAATATACGCTTCCGTCCGTGGTGACTACACTAAGATTCGTCGGTTCGAAATTTTTAATAGCTGCCTTTACCATTAAAATATGGTCTGATTCTTTTATGGGTTGAACCAACACATCTTTTGTCCCGCGATCTACATGGCTGATGGCAAACGGGAAAATTAAACTTGTTGTTTTGTCTGTTGTGATTTGAATGGTTTGTGCCATGCTGCTAACCAATGCAAGACTTATACTTGCTAATAACACTATTCTTTTCATGGTTTTAATTTTAAATGGTTGGGAATTAATGTTCCTGATTGTTGTCTTTAAGTAAGATTTTATAACCTGCTTTAACCTGTACTTTGATCAATTTTACTTTTTTACTTAATAGTGTTTTTGCAGTTTCAATTCCTGCGGCAGCAGCCTGTGCACCGATGGAAGGATCCAAACTGTTAAGCGCTACGGACTGTAAAGCGTTATCGGTAGATTGTTTGGCAACATCCCTGGTTATAGCTCCGGGAATATAAATTCCAGGGAGACCATCCATATCATACACTTCCAGTTTCACGGGGAATAGCGAATGTTCATTCCTGATTGAATTAATATTTACCTCTAATCTTTCATTATTAAGCGAAGCGATACCGAAAATGAAATTTTCTCTGGAGATTAATTGTTCACTGATATAGACATCATTGAGCAAACGAATTTTAATTACGGCTCCATTTACCACTGTTTGGGTTTCATGAACCACTGCTTCAATGCCATTTTGAACTTCGCTTTCAATAGGTGTATCATTCACACCAAAGAATCCATTGTCTTCCATTGTTTTTGATTGATGATTTGCTGTTTCCAGCAGACTTACAGAAGTTTTAGAAAACCCTTTGCTCACCGCAAATACATCCCCTTTATGTTCTATGGATTTTCCTTTAGCTTTTCCTTTATCCTTTCCGGGTGTTGTATATCCAGTATTTTTTCAAGCATACCATTTAGTTGTTTCATTTCTCCATCTTCGCTGTTACCTCCATTATTCATTGTCTGCATCATTTGTTCCAGCCGGTCTACATCTTCGCCCTGCAAGGCTGGTTGATTATTATTTGGAAAATAACTTTCTTCTTTTATTTTAGTACTGGTTGATGCATCATTTATGGCGGTATTCAGTTGTGCTAATTTTTGATACACTTTTGCTTCATTGGGATCGTTGTATTGATTGCCATTGTAATTTGAATTACCTGTGCCATGATTAGAAATGTTTGGACTGGGTAACTGGGTACTATTATTATAAATTGCAACTTCATTGGGTAAGGTGTCTTCTTGTTTCATCGGTTTGTTGAAATAGGGATCGTTCTTCATCAATTCAAGCAACTTTGCAGAATCAGAGGCTGCCTTTTCATAATAGCCGAGTTTATCTACTACCTCATCTTCTTTTAAATTTGCACCTGGTAGTTCCAGGTTCAAACCTGTTTGGGTATTACCCTGTGCTGCCTGGGCATCGGAACCCTTGCCACCGCCCAATGCCCAGAAAGCCAGTGTAATAAATGGTACCGCTAATACCGGTAAGGCAAGCAGGAATTTGCGCTGTCTTAAAAATTTAATTGAATGTTGTTGTTGCATAATTTTATTTTTTTGGTAATTGTTGTAATAGATAAATTCGCTCCAGTTTTACAATGCTATCTAACAAACCAGGTCTTTTAAGTAGTATGCTATCCGCAATTTTTCTTCCTGTTACAGATTTACCCAGGCTGTCCATATAGCTTTTGAAAGTCTGTATTTTGTTGAAATCAATTTCGTTAATGGTAATAATATTGTTATTCATCCCGTCACCTGTTTGTGTGATATGGTTGGGTGTTTTGATATTTGTAATCGCAATTGATTTTTTCTTATTGATGGTTGAGCTTTCGCCAATTGTATACAGACTATAGCCACCCGCTAGTAAGCAAAATAAAACGATTATATATTTCTTTGACCGATCTGAGAGTTGTTCCGTCTTACGTTGCATAAATGCCGCCCACCTTTCCTGTAATTGAAGTGATTTTATTACAATGGTATTGGCTAGTTTTTCCTGCATTGAGTTTTTAGCCACTCCCTTTCTATTTGTTTTAAAAAGTCCAAACATGGTTTATCGATTTTCTGTTTTTAAATCCTTGTTTTCAATAGTTGTCCATCGCTCAATTAAGAATCCGTGTGGGTTATTATCTGAACGGGAAACATTTCGAAGCCATCCTTCTGTTATCAGGCTTCGTGTTACAATGCTGGTGGTTCTGATGATTTGTTCGGTGGCAAAACACCGGAAATAATAAGGCGACTGGTTGATATCAATTATCACACTATCTACCGAAATCAACTGACTGATATTGGCTGATATGATGTTTGTATAATATCCGCTTTCCTTTAGATTGTCGTATTCCCTTTTAGCGGAGGCATCAGCAAAGTAGAGGGCCTTTGTAACATTTGCCTGTATTACCTTTTCATCCGGGTCAAGTGTGAAAAAAAGATGGTGAAAGTTTTTTACATGATCCCTTGCTTCAACAGGTATATTGTCTTTTCTTTCTGAAGCATACGCTTCAATGGCCTTTCCGTTGGCGAGGATATAAATCTTAGACTGGATCTCACTAACCAGCTTAAAGCTTTTATGTAAGGCGTAGCCGCAAAGCGTAATACTTGCAACAATTACCAGCAAAGTGAATCCCCTCACGTATTTAAAAGCGCTGTCGATATTTTTCATTTGCTTGAACATCCTTCACTCATTTTCACTTTCACAATTGTCTTAAATTCTTTATTCTGCTAAACTGGTTGTAGTTTGACATCATTTCCCTGATAACTTGTCTTTAAAATAGTCTCCTCCATGTCCACGAAATCCACCCTGCATTACATTCCTTGCATCTCCATATGCATCTCTTACCATCGAACTGGCAGCCGAAGAAGTAGAGGAAGTTACCGAACGGGTAGCACTTGTAAAACCCATGGTTACTCTATGTAACAGGGAGTTGCTTCCCCCTGCATGAATAATATAGTTGGCAATACTGGGCACAGTGAAATATCCGACAATACCTATGATCATAAAAATCATGTAAGCCATATCGGTAGAACTAAAGAAAGTATCTCCCTGTTGCTGTACCTGGATGATATCAAGCTTCAGCATATTTTCCTGGACCTTACCCAAGATGGAACCGAAAATATTTGCAACGGGCAGCCATAAAAATATATTGAGGTATCGGGCAATCCAAACGGTTAAAGTGTGCTGGAAACCGTCAAAAACAGCTATACCAAAAACCAACGGGCCGAGTATGGCTAATACAACGAGGTGGAATGTGCGGATGGTATTAATGCAAAGCGCCGCTGCTTCATAAAGAACCTTTAATACTTCCGACAACCAGGCTTTAATGGAGTTTTTAATATTATAGGAAAACTTAGACATAGCAAATCTAACCGAGTTGCCAATCCCATCAATCCAACCTTCTTTACTGGGATCTTCTTCAAATGTATATTGGTACCATTTATCCCTGTCTCCATCACCAGATGCACCCACGTACATTTGCCATAAATTCGTTTTCTTGATAGCAGCTTCTTTCAACATCAATAAAGTCTCTATCGCTGTATTTGAATTTTTTACCATGCCAGAGGTGGCAGTAATAGTTGGCTTCATCACACCATTAATCATAGCCAGCACGGAGGGAAAGATCATAATTGCAAAGCCCAATACAAAAGGGCGGAACAGTGGATAGAAATCGATGGGTTCTGCATTGGCAATATGTCGCCAAACCCTCGAAGCGATATACCAGGTAGCAGCGAATCCTGCAATACCCTGACCCACGCCAATCAATTGGCTACATAAGGGCATCATGTCATCATAGAGTGCATCCAATACCGAATGCAGACTCTGAATTTGTACGGCCATACTTTGAGCCTGTATCATAAAAGGAGTTATCATTCCCACAATTGCCAGTACAGCAATTCTTACACAGTTTCCCATATCCTCAAATTTTAATTGTACCTGTTTATTTCATATATAATTGCCTCATCCGATCTATGTCATTTTGTTCCTTTGATCGCTGAATTCCCAAAAGCGATGTATTGCTGTTAAATTGCCGGAGAAAAACGATTTTTTCCTGCATACCGGCAAAGATTTGATCAATTTCATTCAGCCGCTCGTCATCGGACATACGCAGTTTATTTGCAGTGACTACATTAACCAATGCATCAAGGTTTTGAATGCTTTGTTTAAAAAGCCTGCTATACACTTTCCCGATATGTTCAATTTCAGTGGGAGTAAACCACTTGTTAGTTTTAAAACGGTCATAAGCGCTTTTGTATTCTTTTACAAGTTGTAACTGCAGGCTAATAATACCGGCGATTCTTTTGTATTGCTTTACTGTGGGACTAACTTGTAACAAGCCATCCAGGAAACTTTTGTGTAAACTGAAATTCCCCTGGGATATATTCTTAATCGTGTTATACCCTCCATACAATATTTGGTATGCTTTTTTAAGATCGCTAAGCATCTGTTTAAACTGCGCCAGTTTCTCAATATTCAATGCCAGTTGCACCAGTTCGTCTGCCTGTGCAGAAGCCTTGAAACTTCCTATAGATAATAGTAGTATGAGCAAAAGTTTTTTCATTTTCTTATGTTTTTACTTTACACCATGCAATGAACGACTGATATCTGCGTCTTGTTTTTCTTTCAGCCTATAATGGGACAACAGGACTGCATCATTGCCAAAGTGCTGGACAAAGACAAAATTGCTTTGCATTTCGTCAAATAATTCGTCGATTCGTTTGATCCGTTCATCGTCGCTCATTTGATATTTATTTGAAGAGATGATAACGAATAATTCCTCCAATCCAATTCCCATCTCATCTAATAATCTTGTAAATACGGAATAGATATAATCCAGTTCCAGGTCAGTAAACTGATTGCTTTGCCGTAAGAAGTTGTAAGTGCTTTTATACGATTTGATGATCTTCAATTGTAAGAAAATGATATCTGCTACTGCTGCAGATTTCTTAATTTTGGGATTGACATTTTTTAATGATCCGAAAAAATCCTGGTGGAGGCTAAACTCGCCGTTCCTGATTTTGCCAATGGTTGTCAATCCTGTTCTTGCGATCCTGTATCCTTTACGGATGTATTCAATCAATACTTTATTGGCCGCTATTTGCTGGAGGTATAATTTAACCTGCTTAGATTGGGCATTTACTATTATTGTATAAAGCATCCCAAACAAAATCAACATCACTCTTTTCATAAAAGCTTTTTTATTTTAGGCCATATAATGATTTTACTATGTCAACGTCCTCTTGGTCCTTTGACCTGGAAAGACTTAGCAATTTATTTTGTGCATTAAATTGAAGGAGGTTCGTATAGTTCTGATCCATTTTGTCTGCGGCGTTGTTTATGATCTCCAGTCTCTTTGCATCCGTCATTTGAGTAGAGAAAGAATTGATCACTAAAAATATTTGATCGATATTCTTTATGCTTTCATTCAGAATACCTTCATAAACCTTACCCATGTATTCAATTTCAGAAGCAGTAAAATGTTTATCTTGTTTAAATAGGGTATAGGCCATTTTATAAGCTTCCACCAGGTGCAACTGTTTTTCTGTTATCGCCTTAATGCGTTGATAGTATGCGATTATGCTTTTGACCTTTTGTAATTCTTCATAGTAGTCTTTATACAACACCCTTTGTTTTTCCACCCAACTGCTGATCTCATCCAATTTTATTTTAGACATCGTATTCTCCAATGT